>NZ_JAAFAN010000009.1:0-101622 GCF_010287905.1 Cellulosimicrobium composti | reverse complement strand
TTCGGGGGCTACCCCCGGCCCCGGCCCCTCACCGGGTGGGTGTTGTGTTTCGGGGGTTCAACCCCCGCCAACCCCGGGTTGGGGCCGCGCGCAGGGTCGTTCTCGGCGGTGCGGCCGGCGTCAGCCGCAGGCGAGCGCGTCGTACGGGACGACGGCGGTGCGACCCTCGGCGGTCGCGGTGGCCTCGCCCGCGGGCACCTCGGGCGCCCTCACCGGGAACGCCTGGTAGGCGCTCGCGCCCGGAGCGACGCCCGCGACGACGCGCGTGCCGTACGGCGTCGCGAGCTCGACGTCGACGGGCGCGTCCGCGGTGCTCGTCGCGCGGACCGCGACGTAGGCGCTGCCCGCGAGGCAGCGCGCCTCGGCGGTCACGGTCAGCGGCGGCTCGCCCGGACCGGAGGGCCCCGGCACGACGGCGTCCCACGGCACGCGCGCGACGAACACGTCCGCGGCGCCCGCGTTCGCCGTGCCGGCGGGCGCCCCGTAGGTCAGCCCGGTGAGCAGCGCCGCGCCCTCACGGCCGTCGGCGGCGGGCGCGGGGGCCGCGAACAGGTTCGCGTCGTCCCACTCGTCGGCGCCGTCGCGCTCGCGCGACCCGGTCTGCGTCGGCTCGCCCGGCGTGCCGTCCGCCGCGACGGGGACCGTCACGACGTCGACCCCGCCCACGGCCGAGCCCATCGCCCCGTACGTCGTCCCGACGACGAGCACGGCGTCGTCCGCGCCGAGCACGCCCGTGACGCCGCGGTCGTCGGTCGACGTGCCGACCTGCGTCGTCCACAGGACCTCTCCCGCGGGGTCGACCGCGCGCACGACGACGTCGTTGTCCCCGAGGGCGCCGCCCTCGCCGAGCGCGCCGCGCGTGTGCCCGACGGCGACGACCGACCCGTCCGACCGGACGACGAGGCCGCTGACCTGGTCGTTCTCGCCCGTCGCGACGGCGCGCAGCCACTCCTGCTCACCGTCCGCGTCGTACCGCGCGACCCAGCCGTCGTTCGCGCCCAGGTGCTCGGCCCCGGGCATCCCGCCGCCGGACACCCCGCCCACGTACACCGCGCCGTCGGGCGAGGCCGCGACGGCGAGCGCCTTGTCCTCGCCAGGCCCGCCCACCTGGCGCAGCCACAGCAGCTCGCCCGCCGCGGAGACCCGCCCGACCAGCGCGTCCTTGTCCCCGGCGCTCGGCGCATCGCCCACGGCAACGCTCGTGTACCCGGCGACGTAGGCGCCGCCCGCGCCGTCGGGCGCGACGGCGTAGAAGCGGTCGGCCGCGCCGGGGTCGCCGGTCTGCAGCGTCCAGGCGCGCTCGCCGGTGGCGGTGACGGCCGCGACGAACCCGTCGTCGCGCGTCGTGCCCGCGTGGGCGCCGTCGAGGTCGCCCTTCGTGTACCCGGCGACGAGCACGCCGCCGTCGGCGCCCGGCACGACGCCGTACGCGCGGTCGTCCGCGGCCGTCGCGACCGCGTGCCGCCAGACCTCGGCACCGTCGGCGTCGCGCCGCACGACGACCGTGTCGAGCCCGCCCGCGGGCTCGTACCCGTCCCACGCACCGGCGAGGTTCAGCGCGACGGCGGTCCCGCCGTCGGGCAGGGCCGCGATCCCGCCCGCGCGGTCGTCGCCCGCGGAGCCGAGGAGCTCGGCGTCCCACGGCGCGGCGGGCGTGGTGCGCAGGCGCGCCGAGACGTCGACGACCCCCTCGCGGAACGCGGGCCGCCAGACGTCCCAGTCGTGGCCGCCGTCGAGCACGCGCAGCTCGGCCGTCACGCCCGGGACGCGGCGCGCCTGGTTGTAGAGGCGCGCGGACTCGAAGTCGATGTCGTGCGTGGCCTCGGCGGGGTCGGGGTTGGCCCACTCGTCGTCGCCGACGGCGACGAACAGGTGCACCGGGAGCGCCGGGTCGAGCGCCGCGAGCGCCGTCGGGTACGAGAGCTCGGTGTACCGGTCGGCGTCGAACGGCGCGGTCCCGACGCCGTAGCCGCCGTGGTCGCGGGCCGAGGAGTCGGCCGGGGGCTGCGGCACGTAGACGGCGGGGCTCAGCACGATGCCCGCGGAGAACGTGTCCTGGTGGGCGAGCGTGAACCGCAGCGCGCCCGCGCCGCCCATGGAGTAGCCGCCGACGGCGCGCGCCTCGCGGTCCTCGACCGTGCGGTACGTCGCGTCGACGTGCTCGACGAGGTCGCGCGTGAACGCCGTCTCGACGGCCGTGCCGGCCCCGGCGCCCGTCGCGTCCCCGGTGTACAGGGAGTCCGTGTACCAGGAGCCGCGGTCGTTCCACGGCGCGTCGGGCATGACGACGACCATCGGCTGGATGTCGCCCGACCCGATGAGCTCGTCGAGGTCGCCCGTGACCTGCTGCCACGCGGCCTGCGTGTCGCCGCGACCGTGCAGCAGGTAGAGCGTCGGGTACTCCTGCTCGGCGTCGTCGTAGCCGGGCGGCAGGTAGACCGTGTAGTCGATCGGTCCGGCCGCGGAGTCCGCGACCCGTCCCGCCTCGACCGTGCCCTGCTCCGCGGCGGTCGCGGGCAGCGCGAGCGCGGCCCCGCCGATCGTCGCGCTCACCGCGAGCGCCGTGAGCGCCGCCGTCGTGCAGGGCCGCCGGTGCGGCCGTCGTGCTGCGTCCATCGTGTCTCCTCGTCGAGATCGGGTGGTCGGTCTCCCGCCGAGCACGGGGTTGACGTCGTTCTCGGGCGGATGACGACAGCAACCCCGTGCTCGACGCGGAGCAGAGTCGTGTTCGGCGGGTCACACCGCCGGGCGGCGCGCGGCGAGCGCGAGCACGGTGCGCGCGCGCTCGACCATCGCGGCGTCGAGGAACGTGCCGTCGTCGAGCGCCACGACGCCCGTGCCCGACGCCGCGGCGTCGCCGACGCGCTCGACGACCTCGCGCGCGCGGGCCTCCTCGTCCGGGGTCGGGAGGAACGCGTCGCGGATCGTGTCGAGCTGTCCCGGGTGGATCGCGGTGCGGCCGCAGAAGCCGAGCGCGCGACCGGCGCGGCACGACGCCGCGAGCCCGTCGAGGTCGCGCACGTGCGTGAACGCGGACATCGCGGGCGAGGGCAGCCCCGCCGCCCGGGCCGCGACGACGACCCGGCTGCGTGCCCACGCGAGCCCGGCCTCGTCGTCGACCCGCAGGTCGGAGCGCAGGTCGGCCTCGCCGAGCGCGAGCGACGCGACCTGCGGCGACGCCGACGCGAGCTCGAACGCGCGCTCGACGCCGAGCGCCGACTCGACGAGCAGGTGCAGCGCCCGCCCGGGGAGCGCGGCGGCGAGCGCGCGCACGTCGTCGGCCGACTCGACCTTCGGCACGCGCGCACCGACCGCGAGCGGCAGGCCCGCGAGCGCCGCGACGTCGTCGGCGTGCCACGGCGTCGCGGGGTGGTTGACCCGCACCTGGACCCCGCGGGCGGCGGCCGCGTCGTCGAGCAGCCCGACGACGTATCCCCGCGCCTCGTCCTTGCGCGCCGGCGCGACGGCGTCCTCGAGGTCCACGAGCACGACGTCGGCCGCCGACCCGAGCGCCTTCGCCACCCGGTCCGGCCGGTCCGCGGGCACGTACAGCAGCGTCAGCGGGGGTGCCCCGGGCGGGGAGGTGAGCGCGCCGCCCGGACCCGACGCGCTCATACCGCCCCCTCCGCGCGCAGCTCCGCGACGCGCTCGGGCGTGAACCCGAGCTCGCCGAGCACGGCGTCGGTGTCGGCGCCGTGGGGGCGGCCGGTGAAGCGGATGACGCCGTCGTTGTCGGAGAGCCGGAACAGCGGGCCCTGCATGAGCATCGGCCCGAGGTCGGGGTCCTCGATCTCGTGGATCGTGCCGAGCGCGCGGAACTGCGGGTCGTCGACGATGTCGTGCGCGTCGTAGATCGGCGCGACGGCGGCCTGCGCCTCCTCGAACGCGGCGACGACCTCGTCCCGCGTGCGCTGCGCGATCCAGCCGCCGACGGCCTCGTCGAGCAGGTCGGCGTGCTGCGCGCGCTCGACGCCGCTGGCGAACCACGACTCCTCGAGGATCTCGGGGCGCCCGACCAGGCGCATGACGCGCTCGGCGATGGACTGCGCCGACGTCGACACCGCGACCCACTGCCCGTCGCGCGTGCGGTAGGTGTTGCGCGGCGCGTTGTTCGCGGAGCGGTTGCCGGTGCGCGGCTGCACGGTGCGGAGCTGGTCCCAGCGCGTGATCTGCGGCCCGAGCATCGCGAGGATGGGCTCGACGATCGCCGTGTCGACGACCTGCCCGTGCCCGGTGCGCTCGCGCGTGGACAGCGCGACCATGACGGCGAACGCGGTCGCGAGCGACGCGACGCCGTCGGCGAGCCCGAACGGCGGGAGGGTCGGCGGGCCGTCGGGCTCGCCGGTCATCGCGGCGAACCCGCTCATCGCCTCGGCGAGCGTGCCGAACCCGGGGCGCGTGCGGTAGGGCCCGACCTGCCCGAACCCGCTGACGCGCGCGAGCACGAGCCGCGGGTTGCGCGCGGACAGCTCGTCGTAGCCGAGGCCCCAGCGCTCGAGCGTGCCGGGCCGGAAGTTCTCGATGACGACGTCGGCGTCGGCGACGAGCGCGAGGAACACCTCCCGGCCGCCGTCGCTGCCGAGGTTCGCGGTGACGGTGCGCTTGTTGCGACCGAGCGTCTTCCACCACAGGTTGACGCCGTCCTTCGCGGCGCCGTGCGTGCGCGACGGGTCGGGCCTCGTGGGGTGCTCGACCTTGACGACGTCGGCGCCCAGGTCGCCGAGGTGCATCGCGGCCATGGGGCCGGCGAACAGCGTCGACGCGTCGATCACGCGCAGGCCGGCGAGCGCGCCGGCGGCGGGGTCGCGCGAGACGCGGGGTGCGTCGGTCATGCCGTCACCTCCTCCGTGAGCAGGTCCCACGCGCAGCGGAACCCGACGGTCGCGCCGCGGGCGAGCCCCAGGCCGGGCACGAGGAGCTTGACCGCGTAGTCGGGGGCGTGTCGTCCGCCCTCGACGTACCAGTCGGAGCCCTCGGCGCGGTGGTCGCTGCCGCCCTTGAGCATGACGAACCGCGTGCGACCGTCGGAGTGCTCGGACGCCGTCCAGCTCCACACGGCGGGCTCGCCGCGCGTCCAGCCGGGCCGCTCGGCGGCGAGCTGCCACTCGTCCTCGGTGGGCAGGCGCCCGCCGCGCCACGCGCAGTACGCGCGCGCGTCGTCGAGGTCGACGAACGTCACGGGCTCGTCCTCGGTGCCGGGTGCGGGACGCCCGTCGGCCCAGTGAGCGAGGAAGCGGTGCGCGACGGCGGGCGCGTACCCGGTCGCGGCGACGAACTCCGCGAACTGCGCGTTCGTCACGTCGGCCCCGACCGCGACCGGCGCGGCGAGCTCGCCGTCGCGCTGGAGGGTCCGCGCGTCGTGCAGGCGCGGCGGGAGCGGCTTCCACTCGTCCACGTACGGCGCGCCCTGGTACATCCCGGTCTCGCGCGCGCGGTACCGGACGGTCAGCACGTACGGCCCGGCGGGCACGACGACGGCCCCCGGCTCGGGCGCGCCCGTCGCCCCGGTGGCGTCCCGCCCGACGGCGGCGCCCGGCCCGGGCGCGCCCGTCCCCCTGGTCGGCGCGGGGGTGGGGGCGGACGCGTCGAGGCGGCGCGCGAGCCGGTGCGGGAACCGCGCGTCGGGATCGTGGGGCGCGGTCTCGTCGAGCGAGGCGACCACGTCGTGCAGGTGCGCCAGCCACGCGGGCTCCTCCGCGTCGTCGGCCACGTGCAGCGCCGCGGCGATCCCCCGGCCAGGCACGCGCACGTCCGCGCCGACAGAGCCGGCCGCGCCTGCTGCACCGCCCGCGCCGCCCGGGAGGAGCGGGCCCGCGTAGTCGGCGTCGCCCCGGTTGACGAGCGTCCACAGGGTCACGCCGTCGAGCTCCCAGCGCGATGCGTACACCCCCGCGGCCTCGGCCTCGGGCGCGAGCTCGGCGAGCGGCGTCCACGCGCCGTCGAGCAGCAGCGGCCGGGCCGCGCGCTGGACGGTGACGAGGCGCTTCACGGTCGCGGCGTCGCGCGGCGACCAGCCGACCCACACGCCGAACACGACCTCCCACACCATGACGCCCACGCCGTTGAGCCACGCGGACTGGAGCTCCTCGGAGTGGTCGCGGTGCCAGCGGCGCACGTGGTGCTGCATGTGCCGGCGCTCGTACCAGTGCGCGCGCAGCACGCCGGGCACGGGCGAGTCGGCGAAGAACTGCGCCCACGACGACGAGTGGTCCTCGATGCGCTCGACCGGGAGCTTCGACTCGCCCTCCAGGACGACGCCCGGGCGCGCGGCCTCGAGCCGCGCGACGAGCTCCGGCTCGGCCTTCTTCAGGGTGTCGAGGAAGACGCCGTCGGCGCCGAGGTCGCGCACGAGCGCGGCGAGCTCGGTGAGGTCGTCGTCGCCGCGGCGCGTGCCGACGTCCCACGGGTTGTAGTCGACGAACACGTGCAGGCCCGCGTCGTGGAAGGTCCGCACGAGGTCGACGATCCCCGGGACGTCGCGGTAGAAGTCCCACTGGTTGCGGTCGTCGATCCCGATGACGGGGTACGCGTGCCACAGCACGACGGCGTCGAGGCCGCCGAACCGCTCGCGCGCGTCCGCGAGGAACCGCTCGGGCGTGAACCGGTGCTCGGCGAACGAGTACAGCAGCTCGTCCCAGAGCCAGACCTGCGCGACCGTCGAGCAGCCCGCGGCCCACGCCGCGTCCGGGCGGTCGTACGCGGCGCCCGTGTACCCGTGGCGGCGGCGCGCGTCGTCGCGCCACGCGGCGAGGCGCTCGCGCCAGGCCGGACGGTCGGCGGGGTCGGCCGGCCCGACGAAGATCTTCGCCTCGTCGAGCGCGAGGGACTGCTCGGGCGTGAGCGGCCCGTCGAGCGCGACGTCGGTCGGCCGGTCGATGGGCCGCGGGACGAGCGGGTCGAACGTGTAGGTCATGGTGCCTTTCCCTCGGCGGGCCGGGGCCCGCGCTCGGTCGTGCGGGTTGGTCAGGCCTGGGGCGCCGGGTGCGCGGTCCGCTGTGCGAGCGCGACGACGTCGGCCGCGTCGGGCACCGCGTCCTGCGCCCCGGGCCGGGTCACCGCGAGCGCGCCCGCGGCGGCGGCGAGGCGCGCGGCGTCGGGTAGGTCCGCGCCGCGCGCGAGCGCCGCGGCGAGGACGCCGCAGAACGTGTCGCCCGCGCCGGTCGTGTCGACGGCCTCGACCGGGGTCGCGGGGACGGTCGTGAGCAGCGGGCCGTCGGCACGACGCTCCGCCACGAGGCCGCCCTCTCGTCCGAGCGTCACGACGACGGCCGGCACGCGCTCCAGCAGCAGCGCCGCGAGCGTGCTCGGGTCGGCGTCACCCGTCGCGCCGGCCAGGTCCGCCGCCTCGTGCTCGTTGACGACGAGCACGTCGATCGCGTCCCAGACGTCGCGCGGCAGGTCGCGCGACGGCGCCGCGTTGAGCACCAGGAGCGCTGCGGGACGGCGCGCGGCCGCGGCCGCGCGGACGACGTCGAGCGGGATCTCGAGCTGGGCGAGCACGACGTCCGCAGCCGCGATCCGCGCGGCCTGCGCCGCGCCGACGCGCACGTGCGAGTTGGCCCCGGGTGCGACGACGATCGCGTTCTCGCCGTCGGGCGAGACGGTGATGAGCGCGGTCCCGGTCGGGACGTCGACGCGCTCGACGAGGTCGGTCCGCACGCCCGCGCCGTCGAGCGACGCGAGCAGGAGGTCGGCGGCGTCGTCGTGCCCGAGGGCGCCGACGAACGTCGTCCCGGCACCGCCCGCGCGCGCCGCGCCGACGGCCTGGTTCGCGCCCTTGCCGCCGGGGTTGCGGCGCAGGTCGCCGCCGAGGATCGTCTCGCCGCCGCCGGGGTGCCGGGGCACGTCGACGACGAGGTCGACGTTCGCGGACCCCACGACGACGACCTGGCCCGTGCGCGGCACCGTGCCGCCCTGCGTCCCGTCCGTGCTCATGCGCGCGCCTCCGCTCCCTGCACCGTTCCCTGCGCCGCGTCCCCGGCACCGATCGCGAGCGCGACCGTCCGCGCCGCGAGGTCCACGATCCTCTGCTCGCCGCCGGGCAGCGAGGTCGCGATGTGGCCGTCGAGCGGGCGCGTCCACCGCTGGCCGATGCCCTCGACGCCCTGCAGCGCACCCACCACGCCGCCGACCGTCGCCCCCGCGGAGTCGGTGTCCCAGCCCGCGGTGACGGCGATCGCGACGCTCGCGCCGAAGTCGCCGCGCCCGTCCGGCCCGCGACCCGCGGTGAGCGCGTACGCGATCACCGCGGCGTTGTTGAGCACGTGCACCCAGTGCAGGTCGCCGTACGCGGCGTGGATCGTGTCGAGCCCGGCGCGCACGCCCGCCTCCGACGCGTCGCCGTCGCGGCCCGCGTCCCGCCCGAGCCGGATCGCGGCCGCCAGGCGGCTGCCCGGCGGCACGACGGCGTCCGCGGCGTCGAGCACCTCGTCCACCGTCTCGCAGACCGTCGCGGCCGACGCGAGCGCGGCCGCCCACATCGCGCCGTACACGCCGTTGCGCGTGTGGCTCAGCCGCGCGTCCATCCACGCGAGCCGTGCCGCCTCACGCACGTCGCCGGGCGAGACCCAGCCGAGCACGTCCGTGCGGATGAGCGCGCCGATCCACTCCCGGAACGGGTTGTGGTGCGTCGCGGTCTCGGGTACCGGCCGCGCATCCAGCACGTTGCGGTACGCGGCGCGCTCGGCCGTGAACACGCGGCCCGCGGGCAGCGCGTCGAGCCAGAGCTGCGCGACGTCGTCCGTCGTGAAGCCGCGCCCGTGCTTCTCCAGCAGGGCGAGCGCGAGGATCGGGTAGTTGAGGTCGTCGTCCTCGGGCATCCCGTCGATGTTCTCCTCGAGCGACGTCGGGGCGCTGCGCTTGTTCCACGGCCAGCGCGCGGCGACGTCGTCGGGCAGCCCGACGGCGGTGAACCAGCGGTCGAGCGGCCACCGGCCCGTCGCGCGCAGGATCTCCTCGATGCCCGCGCGCGGGATCTTCTCCACGGGCTTGCCGAGCAGGCAGCCCGCCGCGCGGCCCGTCCACGCGCCGAGCACGCGGTCGCCGTACGCGGGACCGGCCGTGGGCAGTGCGGGCGCGGCCGGGAGCGTCGCGAGGATCGCGTCCCAGTCGTCGGGCTCGTGCGGCGCGGGCGCGGCGGGCAGCGCGTCGAGCTCGACGAGCAGGTCGCGCGCGAGCGCGCGCAGCGCCGGGGTCGCGGGAACCGGGCCGGCGCCGCTCACCGCGGCGACGGGGTCGCCCCCCGCGGCGGCCCACCGCTCGCGCACGTCCGCGAGCGCCGCCGCGTCCTTGCCCTCGGCCGCCGCCTGGACGAGCTCGTGCGCGAGCAGGTCCTCGGGCTGGGCCCACGTGAGCCTCACGCCGGGTCCCCCGCCCGCGCGGCCCGCGCCGCGCCGTCGGGCGTCGAGGCCCCGTCGACCGCGGCCTCGTCGACCGTGGCCGAGCCGAGCTCGGCGAGCCCGCGCAGGCGGGCCGTCGCGCGCTCGCGGTCGGCGCGCAGGATGTCGGCCGCGGCGGACGCCATGAGGCGCCCGGTCTCGCGGATGTCCATGCGGCTCGCCTCCTCGATCGCGTCGAGCCACTCGTCCGGCACGACGGCCGTCCCCCCGAGCCCGGCGCACACCGCGCCGGCCATGACGGCGATGGAGTCGGCGTCGCGGCCGTAGTTCACGGCGCCGAGGACCGCGCCGCGGAAGTCGCCGCGGTGCCCGAGCACGAACCCGAGCGCGGCGGGCAGCTCCTCGATCGACTTGGTGCGCGACGGGCGGCGCGCGTCCATCGACATCTGCCGGTACGCGGGCCCGACGGAGTCGAACGGCGCGACCGTGTCGCGGATCAGCCGCGCGAGGGCGCGCTCCTCCTCGTCCGTGGTGGGCGCCGTCGTCCAGCCGTCGAACGCCTCGACGACGGCGCGCAGCGCGGCCGCGGTGCCGTCGTGGGCGACGTCGAGCGCGGCGTGCACGACGTCGTCGACCGTCGCCCCGGGTGCGACCGACGCGGCGACCATGGCCGCGAACACGCCCGCGGCCTCGCGGCCGTAGCTCGACTGGTGCGCGCCGGTGAGGTCGATCGCCTCGGCGTACGCGCCGCGCGGGTCGCCGGCGTTCGCGAGGCCCACCGGCGCGACGTACATCGCGGCGCCGCAGTTCACGACGTTCCCGACGCCGGCCTCGCGCGGGTCGACGTGCCCGTAGTGCAGGCGCGCGACGATCCACTTCTCGGCGAGGAACACGCGCTGCAGCAGGAGCGCGGTCGACTCGAGCTCGGGGATCCAGCGCGGCTCGCCGATCATGAGCGGCACGAGGTCCTCGGCCATCGCGTACGCGTCGAGGTGGTCGCGGCGCTTCGCGTACACCTCGACGAGCGCGCGCGTCATGAGGGTGTCGTCCGTGACGTGCCCGTCACCCTTGTGGTAGGGCGCGATCGGACGCGCCTCCTGCCAGTTCGGGTACCAGGGCCCCACGATCCCGGTGACGCGCCCGCCGTGGCGCTCCTCGATCTGCTCGGGGGTCCAGCCCTCGGTGGCGCCCCCCAGCGCGTCCCCCACCGCCGCTCCGGTGATCACGGCCACCGCTCGGTCGTCCAGCCAGGTCACGGTCCACTCCCTGTCGATCTCTCTCGGCGCTCTCGCGCCCGGTGCGACCCGTGCGGGTCGCGCTTCGGGGCCGGGGCGGTCGCGTGCGCGGCCGCCCCGGCCGCTGCTGCTCGGCGCTCGCCGCGGTGTCGCGGCGGGCGCCCGAGCCGCTACTTCGTGATCTCGTCCCAGCCCGCCTCGAGCTCGCTCGCGAGCTGGTCGGCGTCGATCTCCTGGGCGAGGAACTTCTGGTACGCGGGCGTCGCGACGGTGTCCTTCCACTGCGCGTACGCGTCGACGAACAGGTACGGCGCCGACGTGAGGTACTGCCCGGACGAGAGGATCGTCGACCAGCCGTTCTCGTCGCCGAGGGAGGAGGCCATGGCCTCCTGCGCCGACGTCGTCGCCGGGATGAGCGCGTCCGCCTCGTTGAGCGCGGCGAGGTTGTCGGTGTCCGTGAAGAAGTCGATGAACTCCGCGGCCTCCTCGACGTGCTCGGAGTCGATGTTCACCGAGAGCGTCTGCGGGTTGGCGGCCTGCTCGGCGCCGTCGGGGCCCTCGAGCGGCGGCAGCACGACCCAGTCGAAGCCCTCGGGCGCGTCGTTCGCGATGTTCGCCGCCTGGTAGGAGCCCTGGATCGTCATGGCGACCTGGCCCGCGTAGAACGACGCGAGCGTCTCGGAGCCGGACTGCGTGAGCGTCACGGGGAGCACGGTGTTGTCGGTGTGCGCCATCGTGTCGACGAGCTCGGGCAGGGCCATCTCGCCCTCGCCGATGGTGATGCTCGCGTCGGCGCCCGTGCCCTCGAAGTACTCGCCGCCGAAGCCGGGGGCCATCGCCATGAACGCGGCCGTCGGGCTCGCGAGGCCCCAGCCGAGGCCGTACGCGCCGTCCTTCGTCGTGGCCTGCGCGATCTCGCGCAGCTCGTCCCACGTCATGGTCTCGCCCGTGGGGATCTCCACGCCGGCGTCCTCGAGCATCGTCCGGTTGGCGAACACCATGTAGGACTGGAGCTCGGTCGGGTACGCGATGACCTGGTCGTCGACCGTCACGGAGTCGAGGATGCCCTCGGGGATGTCGGCGCGCTTCTCGTCCGACATGTACTCGGACAGGTCCGCGAGGTAGCCGTCCACGGCGAACGGCACGATGCTCGCCGCCTCGTAGTGGATGATGTCCGGCGCGGCGCCGCCGTTGAACTGCGTGATGAGCTTGTCGTAGATCCCGTCCCAGCCCGCGGGCACGATCTCGACCTGGACGTCGGGGTTCGCCTCGTTCCAGTCGGCGACGATCTTCTCGGTCGCCTCGATCGCGGCGGGCTGGTCCGAGAGGGACTGGAACGTCAGGGTCACCGGGCCGCCGTCGGCGCCGTCGTCCCCGCTGCCGCCCCCGCTCGAGCAGGAGGCGACGAGCAGGGTCGTGATCGTGAGGCATGCGGCGATGGACGCACCACGAGTCTTCATGGTTCTACCTTTCGGGTGGGGGTGGGGTCGAGAGAGCCTGGGGGCGGGACCGGGCGTGGAAGGGGTCACGGTCAGCCCTTCACCGCGCCCGAGAGCAGGCCGCCGGTGAGCTTCTTCTGCATGATCGAGAAGAAGACGATGCTGGGGATGGCCGCGAGCACGGAGCCCGCGGCGAGCGGGCCGAGCGCCACCTTGCCCTCGCCGCCGATGAACATCTTCAGCGTGATGGGCAGCGTGTAGTTCTCGGGCGACTGGAGCAGCACGAGCGCGAAGAAGAACTCGTTCCACGAGGACACGAAGCTGAACATCGCCGTCGCCACGATGCCCGGCATGAGCAGCGGGAAGACGATGGTGCGCAGGACGGTGAACCGGTTCGCGCCGTCCATCGACCCCGCCTCCTCGAGGTCGACGGGGATGGCGGCCACGTAGCCCTGCATCATCCACAGCGCGAACGGCAGCGTGTACGTGGTGTGGACGAGCGTGAGGCCGACGAGGGAGTCGGTGAGCCCGATGGTCCGCAGGATGAGGAACAGCGGCAGGATGATGAGGATCACCGGGAACACCTGGCTCACGAGGATCCAGCCGACGCCCGCGGCGCGGATCTTGCCCCGCAGCCGGGCCAGCACGTACGACGCGGGCAGCGCGATGACGATGACGAGCGCGGTCGAGACGAGCGCGACGACGGCGCTGTTCCACGCCGAGCGCACGAGACCCTGCCGTGCGAGCGCCTGGGAGTAGTTGTCCCAGTGCACGTCCTGCGGGATCAGGCTCACCGTGAGCGAGTTGAGCTCGCCCGACGACTTGAGCGACGCCGAGATCAGCCAGAGCAGCGGGAAGCCGAGGAAGACGATGTAGAAGGCCAGGGCCACGTACTGGGCCGGGCGGACGAGTGCGCGCACGGGTCAGCTCTCCTTCTCGGTGCGGAACTGCGACCGCAGGTAGATCGCGAGCAGGAGGACGACGACGATCACGAGCACCACGCCCATCGCGGCGGCGTAGCCGATGTTCCGGTTCTTGAACGCCTCGAGGTACGTGAACAGCATCGGCAGCATCGTCCGGCCGCCCGGCCCGCCCTCGGTGAGCACGTAGACCAGCGAGAACGAGTTGAAGTTCCAGATGAAGTTCAGCGACGTGATCGACGTGATGATCGGTCGCAGGCTCGGGAGCGTCACCGCGGTGAACCGCCGCCACGCGCCCGCGCCGTCCATCGCCGCCGCCTCGTGCAGCTCGCCCGGGATCTGCTGGAGCCCCGCGAGGAGCGTCACCGTGGTCTGCGGCATGCCGACCCACACCCCCACGACGATCACCGCGGGCAGCGCGGTCGAGAAGTCCGCGAGCCAGTTGATGTCGTCCGGGAGCCCGAGCGCGCCGAGGAACGCGTTGAGCGGCCCGGCGTTGGGCGAGTAGATCATCTGCCACATGATCGCCACGACGACGGGCGGCATCGCCCACGGGATGAGCGCGAGGACGCGCGTGAGCCCCTGGAGCCGCAGGCCCGAGTTGAGCAGGAGCGCGAGGCCCATCGCCGCGACGAGCTGGAGCAGCGTCACCGAGACGGCCCAGACCATGCCGATCCGGAAGGAGTCCCAGAAGAACGAGTTGTCCGCGAGGCGCACGAAGTTGTCGACGCCCACGAACTGGTAGTCCGGGTGCCGCACGAGGCGCGCGTCGGTGAACGCGAGCGCGACGCCCATGACGAGCGGCGCGACGCTGAGCACGAGGATCGGCAGCAGCGACGGCATGACGAGCGCGATCGCCTCACGCCGCTTGGCGCGGGCCATGCCGCCGGTCCGGCGCGGCGACCCGCGGTCGGGGCGGCGCGCTGCCGCGGCGTGCGGGTCGCCCGCGAGGGTCGGGGTGCTCATCGGTGCCCACCTCCCGTGCCGTCGTCCGGGGTGCCGGCCGAGACGCCGTCGCCCGCGGCGGGGTCGGTCGACTCGCGCACGACGAGCCGCGGCCCGACGGCCATGTGCCGGCCCGGCTGCGCGTCGCCGTCGACGAGGTCGACCACGAGCTGCGCCGCGGCGCGCCCTCGCTCGGTCGATCCGAGCGACACGCTCGTGAGGCTCGGCTGGAACACGCGGCCGATCTCGGTGTCGTCCATCCCGGTGACCGCGACGTCCTGCGGGACGGCCAGCCCGCGCTCGCGGACGGCCCGGACGGCGCCGATCGCGAGCAGGTCGTTCGCGGCGACGATCGCGTCCGGTCGGGCGTCGCCGTCGGCCGCGTCGAGCAGGGCGCGCGTCGCGGCGAGGCCCGCGGCCACGGTGAAGTCGGCCGCGACGACGGCGTCCGCCCGCTCGCCCGTGAACCCGTCGGTGCGCGTCGCGGCGTCGAAGCCGCGCTGGCGCGCCTCACCGGGCGTCGTGTCGAGCGGGCCGTTGAGGAACGTGAGGCGGCGACGGCCGAGGCCGAGCAGGTGCCGCACGGCCTCGCCGATGCCGCCCGCGGAGTCGGTCGAGACGGAGTCGATGCCGCGGTCCGCGAGGGTGCGGCCGATGACGACGACGGGCACGGACGCCTGCCGGATCTCCTCGACGAGCGCGTCGTCCGTGCGCAGCGGGCTGAGGATCATCGCGTCGACGAACCCGCTGGACAGGCTGCGCACGAGCTCGGCCGTGGACGTCGTCGTGTCCCCCGTGGTCATGACGACGACGCGGTAGCCGTGGGGCGCGAGGACCTCGTGGATCGCGGTCATCATCTCGACGTAGACGGGGTTGCCGATGTCCGCGACCGCGAACGCGACCTGGAAGGTCTTCTTCAGGCGCAGGGACCGCCCGATCGCGTCGGGGCTGTAGCCGAGCTCGGTCGCGGCCGCGCGCACGCGCTCGACCATCGCCGGGCTCGCGCCCGTCCCGTGCAGCGCGCGGGACGTCGAGGCCAGGGAGACCCCGGCCCGCTGTGCCACCTGGATCAGCGTGGCGCGTGATGACGTCACTGTCGTCCACCTCGTCGTCGAAGTCCTCGGTCTGGAAACGTTTCCAGATTTCCGGCGTCGTTCCGCCTGGAAACGTTTCCGGGTTGGCGCCACTCTCGCATCCGTCGCCCGGTGCGTCAACCCCGCACGCCGCGACCGACGTCGTCGGGCGCGGACCGGCCTGACGTCGCGCCTCGACCGGACCGCGCGCTCCCACGCCTACGGGGTTCCGCGTACGGGGGTTGTCCACGCGGGGGCGCCGCGCCCAGGCTCGACGCGACCCGACCCTCGACGAAAGGTGCACCGATGCACACCCGAGCTCCGGCGCCCTCCCCCGCGGCGCCCGCCGTGGCCCTGCGGCCCGCGTCCCGCCCGGCCGCCCTGCTCCTGGCCGTTCTGCTCGCGCTTGTGGGAGCGCTCTCCTGGACGGTGGCCGGTCCCGTCCGCCAGGCGCACGCCGCGACGTGCGCGCCGGCGTGGAGCGCGAGCGCCGTCTACCTCGGCGGCGCCGTCGTCTCGCACGGCGGCCAGAACTGGCAGGCCGGCTGGTGGACGCAGGGCGAGACGCCCGGCACCACCGGCGAGTGGGGCGTGTGGCGCTCCCAGGGCGCGTGCGGCGGCGGCACGACCGACCCGGGCGATCCGGGCGGGCCGGGCGACCCCGGCACCTCGACGGGCTTCGTCGTCTCCGAGGCGCAGTTCAACCAGATGTTCCCGAACCGGAACCCGTTCTACACGTACCAGGGCCTCGTCGACGCGCTGTCCGCGTACCCGGGCTTCGCGACGACGGGCGGCACCGAGGTCGCCAAGCGCGAGGCAGCCGCGTTCCTCGCGAACGTCAACCACGAGACGGGCGGCCTGGTCTACGTCAAGGAGATCAACACCGCGAACTACCCGCACTACTGCGACGCCTCCCAGCCGTACGGCTGCCCCGCGGGCCAGAGCGCGTACTACGGCAAGGGACCGGTCCAGCTGAGCTGGAACTACAACTACAAGGCGGCCGGGGACGCGCTCGGCATCGACCTGCTCAACAACCCGTACCTCGTCGAGCAGGACTCGGCGGTCGCGTGGAAGACGGGGCTGTGGTTCTGGAACACGCAGTCCGGCGCGGGCACGATGTCCGGCCACCAGGCGATCGTCTCCGGGGCGGGCTTCGGCGAGTCGATCCGCTCGATCAACGGCTCGATCGAGTGCAACGGCGGCAACCCCGCCCAGGTCCAGTCGCGCGTGACCGCGTTCCAGCACTTCGCGCAGATCCTCGGCACGACGACGGGCGCGAACCTCTACTGCTGACCGCCCGAGCGCACGGCTGTGGCCCGTCCCCGGCGGGGACGGGCCACGGCTCTGCGCCCGCCGGGAGCGGGCTCGCGCGTCAGAGCGCGTCGAGGAGGTCGCGCATGCGCTCGATCTCGCCGCCCTGCCCCGCCCCCGTCTCGGCGGCGATCTCGTTCGCGGCGAGGTCCTGGCCCTCGACGAGCACGACGTCGACCATCGCGAGCGCGCCCTCGTGGTGCTGGATCATCCCCTCGAGGAAGAGGCGGTCGAACTCCGCGCCGCGCGCCGCCTCGAGCGCGTCGAGCTGCTCGGCGGAGAGCATCCCGGCCACGCCGTCGCCGTGCTCGTGGTCCGCGCCGTCGGGCGCGCGCGGGCCCGTCCCGCCGGCGCCCTCGACGCCCTCCGGCACGGCGAGGTCGCGCGCCTGGAGCCACGACGCGAGCGCGTGGACCTCCGGCCCCTGCGCGGCGGTGACGCGCTCGGCGAACGCGCGCACGGCGTCCGACTCCGCGCGCTCGGGCGCGAGCGCCGCGATCTCGAGCGCCTGGAGGTGGTGCTCGATCATGCCCGTCACGAACGCGACGTCGGCGCGGTTCCAGGTGTCCCCCTCGGGCGACGCCTCGTAGTCCTCCGGGGCGACGGTCGTCGCGTCCTCGCCCGGTCGCCCGGGCTGCACGACGACGCTGGACGGCGTCGAGGTCGGGGCCGGGTCCGCGGTGCACGCCGCGGCGCCGAGCGAGACGGCGAGCGCGACGACGCCGCAGGTCAGGGCGCGGGCGGCGGCCCGCCGGGTTGCGTTACGACGAGGAAAACTCTGCACCCGCTCCGTTCCCTCCGTGTAAAAAGTCTCCGGAATCCGCCCGGTTTGGGTGGTACAGATCACACCTCCCGGTCAGAATTCGCAGAACACTACCAAGGAGGTGTTTCCCCCGTGCATCGAACGACGCACCGGAAGTCACACCGGCAACGACGCCGGGTCCTGCTCGCCTCGTCCGTGGCCGTCACCCTCTCCGCCGGTTCGCTCGCGCTCGCCACGGCGGCGTCCGCCGAGCCGTCCGACGGCTCTCCCGAGGCGGTGGCCGCGCTCACCGGGCAGGCCGCCGGCTCGCTCCCGGACCTCCCCGCCCAGCGCCTCGCCCCGCTCGCCCAGGCCACCGACGTCCTGGCACCCGGCGAGGTCGCGGGCAGCCCGAACCTCACCCACGTCGCCAACATCCCGAAGAACGGCGAGTTCGCCCCCGAGGGCCAGTACAGCAGCGACCTCGCGTTCCAGGGCCGCTACGCCTTCGCCGGCAACTACGGCGGGTTCACGGTGTACGACGTCGCGAACCCGACCGCCCCGCAGCAGGTCGCCCAGGTCGTCTGCCCGGGCTCGCAGAACGACATCTCCGTCTACGGGGACCTCCTGGTCCTCAGCACCGACTCGTCGCGCAGCAACGACTCGTGCGACAACGTCGCCCAGAGCGCGGCGATCAAGGAGTCGTGGGAGGGCATCAAGGTCTTCGACATCTCCGAGCCGACGTCGCCGCAGTACGTGGCGTCGGTCGAGACGCAGTGCGGCTCGCACACGCACTCGCTCGCGCCGTCGAAGGACGGCGAGGAGCTGTTCGTCTACGTGTCGTCGTACAGCCCGAACGCGGCCTTCCCCGACTGCCAGCCGCCGCACGACCTGATCTCGGTCGTGCAGATCCCGCTCGACGACCCGGCGTCGGCCGCTCTCGTCTCGACGCCCGTCCTCTTCCCGGACGGCGGCAACCCGGGCGGCAACGGGTCGAGCACGACGTCGGGCTGCCACGACATCACGACCTACCCGTCGAAGGACCTCGCGGCGGGCGCGTGCATGGGCGACGGCATCCTCATGGACATCTCCGACCGCGCGCACCCGGTGGTCACCGAGGTCGTGCGCGACACGACGAACTTCGCGTTCTGGCACTCGGCGACGTTCAACAACGCGGGCACCAAGGTCGTCTTCACCGACGAGCTCGGCGGCGGCGGCGCGCCCACGTGCAACGCGGCGACCGGGCCGGAGAAGGGCGCCGACGCGATCTACGACATCGTGGACGGCGAGCTCGTGTTCAAGAGCTACTACAAGATCGACCGCGAGCAGGCCGCGACGGAGAACTGCGTCGCGCACAACGGTTCGCTCATCCCCGTCCCGGGCCGCGACATCATGGTCCAGGCCTGGTACCAGGGCGGCATCTCCGTGTGGGACTTCACGGACTCGGCCAACCCTGTCGAGATCGCGTGGTTCGACCGCGGCCCGCTGTCCTCCGAGCGGCTGATCCTCGGCGGCTCGTGGTCGGCGTACTGGTACAACGGCGCGATCATCTCGAACGACATCCAGCAGGGTCTCGACGTCCTGCTGCTCGACGACCCGCTCACGAACGCGGCGCGGTCGGTCGTCGCGGACGAGCTCAACCCGCAGGCCCAGCCGACGTACGACGAGCCGGCGGCCTGGTCGAAGGGTGCCACCTACCAGGGCGGGGAGACCGTCACGTACGCGGGCTCCGTGTGGCGTGCGCAGTGGTGGACCCAGGGCCAGACGCCCGGTGACCCGTGGGGCCCGTGGGAGGAGATCGCGGGGGTCGACTCGAACGGCGTCGGGTCGTGGAAGCCGAGCCGCGTGTACGTCCAGGGCGACACCGTGACCCACGAGGGCACGACGTACACCGCGAGGTGGTGGACGCGGAACCAGGAGCCCGGCGACCGCTGGGGTCCGTGGGACCCGCAGGACTGACGCGCCCCCGCCCGGGACCTGCGCCCGGGTGAGGCACGGCACGACGGCGCCCGCTCACCTCCCGGTGGGCGGGCGCGGTCGTGCGCGGACTCCGCGGCGTCAGGCGGCGCTGACGGCCCTCGCCGCGCGCACGGTCGCGAGCGCGCCGCTCCACGCGACGACCTCGTCGAGGGTCGCGTCGAGGTCGCGCGCGTGCCGCTCGCGCGGCGCGAGCGTGCGGAACTCCTCGAAGTCGTCGTAGAGCGACAGCCCGACGGCGGTGCGCACGTCGGCGAGGCGCAGCTCGCCCGCGACGAGCCGCAGCTGCTCGACGGCGCGCGCGCCGCCCTGCGCGCCGTAGCCGACGAAGCCCACGGCCTTGTCGGTCCACTCGTGGTAGAGCCAGTCCATCGCGTTCTTCAGCACGGCGGGCGGCGCGTGGTTGTACTCGGGGGTCACGACGACGTAGCCGTCGTAGCCGTCGATCACGCGCGACCACTCCCACACGAGCGGGTTCTCGTACTGCTGCATCCGGGGCGGGAGCGCCTCGTCGAGGTGCGGCAGGGGGTGGTCGGCGAGGTCGACGAGCTCGAACGTCGCGTCGGTGCGCCGCGACGCGCGGTCGAGCACCCAGCGCGCGACCCCCTCGCCGTTGCGCCCGGTGCGCGTGCTCCCGACGAGGATCGCGATGCGCAGGGTCGAGGACATGGTTCCTCCAGAAAGAGTGACGTGTCACCAAAGTTGGTGATGCGTCACCCCTAGCTCGTGCTCGGTGATGTGTCACCTATCGCGGCTAGGATCGTCCCCATGACGGGCCACCCGATCCTCGACGACGCCGAGCGCGCGGCGTGGGACGCCTACGTCGCGATGCGCACAGCGCTGGACCGGGCCCTGGCCGCCGGGCTCCGGGACGACGCCGACCTCTCCGAGGCCGAGTTCGAGGCCCTGTTGGCGCTGCACTCCGCGCGCGACCGCACGCTGCGCACCGGCGAGCTCGCCGCCGCGCTGTGCTGGGAGCGCAGCCGCGTCTCGCACCTCGTGCGCCGCATGGGCGAGCGCGGCCTCGTCGAGCGCGGCGAGTGCGTCGACGACGCGCGCGGCACCTGGATCGGGCTCACCAACCCGGGCCGCCGCGCGCTCCTGCGCGCGGTCCGCGGGCACACCGCGCTCCTGCGCGAGCTGGTGTTCGAGCCCCTCGGCCCCGACGGCCTCGCCCGGCTCGAGTCGGTCTCGCGCACGATCCAGGAGTCGGTCGAGCGCTCGCGCGGGACGTCCGCGGAGGGCCGGGAGCCGGACGACGGGGCCGGCGGGCCGGGCCGCGCCCGGGAGGCGTCGTGACCGGCCCGCTGACCGACGACGCGCGCTGCCCCTGCCTGTCCGGCGACGCGTACGGCGCGTGCTGCGGCCGGTACCACGCCGGGATGCGCACCGGGGCGGACGGCGCCGCGCCCGGCCCGTGGGCGCCGACCGCCGAGGCGCTCATGCGCTCGCGCTACAGCGCCTTCGCCGTGGGTGACGCCGCCTACCTGCACGCGACGTGGCACACGTCGACCCGTCCGGCGGACCTCGACCTCGACGACGACCTCGAGTGGCGCCGGCTCGACGTGCTGCGGACCGATGCGGGCGGCCCGTTCGACGCCGCGGGCGTCGTCGAGTTCGTCGCGCACCACCGCTCACGCACCGACCGCACCGACCGCGGACGGCTCCACGAGGTGAGCCGGTTCGTGCGCGAGGGCGACCGCTGGTACTACGTCGACGGCGACGTGGGCTGAGACCGCCGGTCACGCGACGCCGGCGACCACGCGGCGGCGCGCCGACGCGGCGACGACCGCGAGCGCGACGAGCGCCGCGCCGAGGAACGCGCCCGCGGTGTTCATGACGACGTCCTGGACGGTCGGGACGCGGCCCGGCAGCAGGTGCTGCGTGAGCTCGATCGCGACCGAGAGCGCGCACCCCGCGAGGGTCACGAGCGCCGCGGTCCGCCACGGACCGGGCGCGACCCCGCGTCGTCGGGCACCCGCGCCGCGCGCGAGCGGCACGCCGAGCAGGCCGAACGGGCCGAACATGACGACGTTCGCGAGCGCCTCGAGGACGGGCAGCGTGATCGGGATCCCGAGGCCCTGCAGGAAGCCGAGCGTCGCGGTCGCCCAGCCGGGGGCGTCGGTCGACTGCGGCGACGGCCACAGGGTCACGACGAGGACCGCGGCGAGGTAGGCGGCGAACGTCCAGGTCAGCAGGCGCACCACGCCAGCGTAGGGGCCTCGCACCCGGATCCGGGAGCCGCCCCGGACCGCCCACCGACCCTCCACCGTTCCCCCTCCTCCGCGCGCGTGGTCGACGAAGCCTCGGTTCACTGGCGAGATGGTCTCCCTCGGCTTCCACGCGTCCCACGAGCAGATCCCCCCGGGCCCGCTCCTCCGCGCCGCACGGCGTGCCGAGGAGGTGGGGTTCGACGTCGCGATGTGCTCCGACCACCTCGCGCCGTGGAGCGTGCGGCAGGGCGAGTCGGGGCACTCGTGGTCGTGGCTCGGCGCGGCGCTCGCCACGACCGGCCTGCCGTTCGGCGTCGTGACGGCCCCGGGCCAGCGCTACCACCCGGCGGTCGTCGCGCAGGCGGTCGCGACGCTCGGGTCGATGTTCCCCGGCCGGTTCTGGGCCGCGCTCGGCTCGGGCGAGGCGATGAACGAGCACGTCACGGGCGACCGGTGGCCCACGAAGGCCGAGCGCGACGAGCGGCTGCGCGAGTGCGTCGGCGTGATCCGCGCGCTCCTCGCCGGCGAGGAGGTCACGCACCACGGGCACGTCACCGTGGACCGGGCCCGGGTCTGGTCGCTGCCCGACGTCGTCCCGCGCCTCGTCGGCCCGGCGGTCACCCCGGCGACGGCGCGCCGCCACGCGGACTGGGCGGACGGCCTCGTGACGGTGAACCAGCCGGTCGAGGCGCTGCGCCGCGTCGTCGGCGAGTACCGCGACGCGGGCGGGCGCGGACCGCTCGCGCTCCAGGTGCACGTCGCGTGGGGCGACGACGACGAGGCCGCGTTCGCCGTCGCGCACGACCAGTGGCGCTCCAACCTGCTGCCACCCAGCGTGAGCTGGCACCTGGAGACGCCCGAGCAGTTCGACGCCGTCGCGGACCTCGTGCGCCCGGAGGAGGTGCGCGGGACGGTCCTCGTCGAGCACGACGCGCAGCGGTTCGCCGACCGCGTCGCCGAGCTCGCGGCGTGCGGGTTCGACGAGGTGTACCTGCACCACGTGGGGCAGCAGCAGGACGCGTTCCTCGACGCCGCGGGCGAGACGCTCCTGCCGCTCCTGCGGTCGGCCACCACGACCGGCGGGGGTGCGGCATGAGGATCAGCGACACCGGCGACCTGTGGTGGAAGAACGCGGTGATCTACTGCCTCGACGTCGAGACGTTCATGGACTGGGACGACGACGGGATCGGCGACTTCGCGGGGCTCGTGCAGCGCCTCGACCACCTGGCCGACCTCGGGGTCACGTGCCTGTGGCTCATGCCGTTCTACCCGACCGCGGACCGCGACGACGGCTACGACATCACCGACTTCCTCGGCGTCGACCCGCGGCTCGGCGACGTGGGCGACCTCGTCGAGCTGATCAGGACCGCGAACGACCGCGGCATCCGCGTCATCGCGGACCTCGTCGTGAACCACACGTCGGACCGGCACCCGTGGTTCACGGCGTCGCGGTCGAGCACGGACGACCCGTACCGCGACTTCTACGTGTGGCGCGCCGACAAGCCGCCGCCGACGAAGGACGAGGTGATCTTCCCCGACCAGGAGGGCGGCATCTGGACGAAGGACGACCGCACCGGCGAGTGGTACCGGCACCGGTTCTACCGCCACATGCCGGACCTCAACACGGCGAACCCGCTGGTCCGCGACGCGATCGCGAAGTCGATGGGCTACTGGGTCCAGCTCGGCCTGTCGGGGTTCCGCGTCGACGCCGTCCCGTTCTTCCTCGGCGACGCGGCGGCGAACCCGTCGGACGAGATCGAGGACCCGCACGACTTCCTGCGCGCGCTGCGCTCGTTCCTCTCGCGCCGCACGGGCGACTCGATCCTCATGGGCGAGGTCAACCTGCCGTTCGCCGAGCAGCGCCTGTACTTCGGCGACGACGGGGAGGGCGACGGGAGCGAGTCCGGCCCGTCGAGCTCCGAGCTCACCCTCCAGTTCGACTTCAACGGCATGCAGGCGATGTACCTGTCCCTCGCGCGGCACGACGCCGGGCCCCTCGCCGCGTCGCTCGAGGCGCGGCCCCCGATCCCGCACGACGCGCAGTGGGCGACGTTCGTGCGCAACCACGACGAGCTCACGCTCGACAAGCTGTCCGAGGACGAGCGCCAGGAGGTCTTCGCCGCGTTCGGGCCCGAGGAGGACATGCAGCTCTACGGCCGCGGCCTGCGGCGCCGGCTCCCGCCGATGCTCGGTGGCGACCCGCGCCACGTGCGGATGGTGTACTCGCTGCTCTTCGCGCTCCCGGGCACCCCGGTGCTCTTCTACGGCGAGGAGATCGGCATGGGCGAGAACCTCGCAGCCGACGGCCGGCTCGCCGTGCGGACGCCGATGCAGTGGACGTCGGGGCCGAACGGCGGGTTCTCGCGCGCGCCCGCGCGCCGCCTGTCCGGGCCGGTCCCCGGGGACGGGTACGCGCCCGAGCACGTCAACGTCGCGGACCAGCGGCGCGACCCCGACTCGCTGCTGACGTTCGTGCGCCTGCTCGCGCACCGCTACCGCGAGTGCCCCGAGCTCGGGTGGGGCGACGTCGACGTGCTCGACCAGCCCGAGGCGTCGGTCCTCGCGCTGCGCAGCACGTGGCAGGAGGCGTCGATGGTCACGCTCCACAACCTCTCGCCGGACCCGGTCGTGGTCCCGCTCGCGCTCGGCGAGCTGCCCGAGGGCGCGCGCCTCGTCGACCTGCTCGACGCGGACGACGTCGAGCCGGACCCCGACGGGAAGGCCGAGGTCCGGCTCGACGGCTACGGCTACCGGTGGCTGCGCGTCACGCACCCGGGGTCGCGCCGGCTCCTGTGAGCCGCACGCGCCCGGGCCGTGCGCCGCACGTCAGTCGTCGTGGCTGGGCTCGTCCGGGCCGACCGGTCGGCCCGGCGACGAGGGCCAGTCGGGCGGCGAGTCGGGGTCGGACGGGCGCGGCTCGCCCGGCACCGGGTCCGCGTGGCTCGGGTCGTGCGGCGGCTCCGAGGGGTCCGCGGGCGGCCCCGGCGACTTGGGCGGCGCGACCGTCGGCTCGGCCGGTCGCGCCGGCTCGACCGGTCCGCCCGGGTCGGTGCGACGGTCCGGGTCGACGGGGTCGTGGGAGTTCGTGGTCATGGCTGCACCTCCGTGCTGCTCGCGACGCTGCTCGGGATTCCGTCTGCGTTCCCCTCCGACGCTAGGCACGGCTCGGCTCGCTCGCCCGCCGCGGGCACCGTCGGGCGCGTCCGGGCGCGCGTCCTACCCTGGGGCCGTGACCTCGTTCGCCTCGGACAACTACTCCCCCGCCCACCCCGACGTCCTCGCCGCGCTCGCGGCGGCGAGCGCCGGGCACGCGATCTCCTACGGCGAGGACCCGTGGACGGCCCGCCTGCAGGACGCCGTGCGGGAGCGGTTCGGCGCGGACGCGACCGCCTGGCCGGTCCTCACGGGGACGGGGGCGAACGTCGTCGCGCTCATGGCGATGCTGCCCCGGTGGGGCGGCGTCGTCGCGTCCGAGCACGCGCACCTCAACACCGACGAGAACGGCGCGCCCGAGCGGGTCGGCGGCGTCAAGGTCCTCGCGGTCCCCGCGCCCGACGGGAAGATCGGCCCCGACGCCGTCGAGCGGTTCGCGGGCGACCTCGGCGACCCGCACCGCGCCCAGCCGCTCGTCGTCTCGCTCACGCAGTCGACCGAGCTCGGCACGCTCTACACCCCCGCGGAGATCCGGGAGGTCGCCGACGCCGCGCACGCGCACGGGATGCGCGTGCACCTCGACGGGTCGCGCCTCGCGAACGCCGCCGCGGCGCTCGACGTGCCGCTGCGCGCGCTGACGTCGGACGCGGGCGTGGACGTCCTGTCGTTCGGCGGGACCAAGAACGGCCTCGCGCTCGGCGAGGCGGTCGTCGTGCTCGACCCCTCGGCCGTCGACGGCGTGGAGTTCGTGCGCAAGGCGACGATGCAGCTCGCGTCGAAGATGCGCTACGTCTCCGCGCAGCTCCTCGCGCTGTTCGAGCCCGTGGGCGACGCCGTCGCGGAGGTCGACGACGCCGCGCACCTCGACGAGCTGTGGCTGCGCAACGCGCGGCACGCCAACGCGATGGCCGCGCGGCTGCGCGCCGGTCTCGCCGACGCCCCCGGCCTCGCGCTCACCCAGCCCACGCTCGTCAACGCGGTGTTCGCGACGCTCCCGCGCGCCGCCGTCGCGCGCCTGCGCGAGCGCCACCGCTTCTACGACTGGGGGCCGGGCGAGACGCCCGAGCGCGTCGAGGTGCGCTGGATGTGCGCGTGGGACACGACGCCCGAGGACGTGGACGGGTTCGTCGCGGACGTGCACCGCACCCTCGCGGTCGGGCTCTGACCGGGCGAGGATGGCGCCATGACTCCCGTGACGCCACCCACCCCTGACGACCTCGTGCACCTGCGCCGCTGCGTCGAGCTCGCCCGTGAGGCGCTCGACGACGGCGACGAGCCGTTCGGCTCCGTCCTCGTCGACGCCGACGGGGTCGTGCGGTTCGAGGACCGCAACCGCGTGCAGGGCGGTGACGCGACCCGCCACCCCGAATTCGAGATCGCCCGCTGGGCCGCCACGCACCTCACCCCCGAGGAGCGCCGCGGCGCCGTCGTCTACACGTCGGGCGAGCACTGCGCGATGTGCAGCGCCGCGCACGCGTGGGTCGGCCTCGGCCCGATCGTCTACGCCGCGAGCACGACGCAGCTGCTCGGCTGGCTCGAGGAGTGGGGCGTGGCGCCCGGGCCCGTGCGGCCGCTCGCGATCGGCGAGGTCGCGCCCGGCGTCGTCGTGCGCGGCCCCGCGTACGAGCTCGAGGTCGAGGTCCGGGCCCTGCACGCGCGCCTGCACGGCGTCGCCTGACCGCCGCGCTGCCACCCGGGCGTGCGTGACGACGGCCTTGCGTCAGGCGTCGAGCGCGTCCGCGACGGTGCGCGCGACCTCGGGCACCGCGAGGTAGCCGGCGGGCCGGCCGTCGTCGAGCACGACGGCCGCCGCGTGGTGGCCGGGGGCGGCGTTCGCGACGACGAGCTCCTCGACCGGCGGCGCCGGCGGCCGGAGCGGGAACGCGTCCGGGCCGAGACCGTGCAGCGCGAGCGCGTCGCGCCGGTCCCGGACGGCGACCCAGCGCCGCACCGGCGCCGGGACGCGCAGCGGGGCGCGCGCCGCGAGCACGTCGCGGATCGCGCGGACGGCGAGCGGCGACCCGAGCGTGAGCAGCAGGGGCACGTCCCACCGCCCCGCGGCCGGGTGCTCGCGGAGCACCCCGTAGGCGACGACCGACCCGAGCGAGTGCGCGACGACGACGGCCGGCCCGTCGGTCGCCAGCGCGGCGGCGAGCGCGTCGTCCAGCACGGTGCGCACGTCCGGGTCGTGCAGGTACGCCCAGACGTCGCGGGCGAGCAGCACGACGACGGCGGCGCTGAGCCCGGGCACGGAACGGTCGAGCGCGGACAGCAGCAGGTTGACCCACGCGGC
This sequence comes from Cellulosimicrobium composti, assembly GCF_010287905.1. NCBI lineage: Bacteria > Bacillati > Actinomycetota > Actinomycetes > Micrococcales > Promicromonosporaceae > Cellulosimicrobium > Cellulosimicrobium composti. The sequence goes on along the minus strand of NZ_JAAFAN010000009.1, from coordinate 74,983 downwards.
TCCGCCGCCCAGGCCCGAGCCCTCCGCGCGGACGGGCACGTCGGCCCCGGCCGCGCGCAGCACCTCCTCGGCGACGTCCGCGACGAACGCGAGCTCGTCGTCGGGCAGCACGGGTCCGGCCCCTCCGGCGGGGTCGTCGGCGGCGTGGACCGTGACCGGGGGTGGTGCCGCGTCGCCCGCGACGAGGCCGGCGAGCGCGTCGCCGTAGAACACGAACGACGTGTCCTCGTCGCGCAGGCGCAGGTCGGACCCGGCGGCCGCGAGGCCCGCGTCCAACGCGGTGACCCAGGTGCGGTCGAGCTGCTCGGCGTCGAGCCCCTGGTTGTCGCGGCCGTGGACGAGCACGAGTCGGGTCACCCGCCGAACCTACCGGCTGCCGGACCCGCCCGGAGGGTCTAGCGTCGGCCCCAGACCAGCACGCAGCACGGAGGTACGCACATGTCCGACCCCACTCTCACCGAGCACAGCACGTCCGTCGAGGTCCACGTCGGCCGGCCGCCGCAGGTCGTGTGGGCCGAGCTGATGCACCCGAGCGCCCGCTGGATGCTGGGCATGAACGTCGAGAGCGACTTCGTCCCGGGGAGCGCCATCACGTTCGAGGGCCACTACATGGGGCGCGAGTTCGCGGACTGGGGCACGGTCGTCGCCGTCGACCGCCCGCGCCTGCTGCACTTCACGCACTTCTCCCCGACGATGGGCCTGCCGGACGTGCCGGAGAGCTATCACGACATCGCGATCACGCTCGAGCCCGACGACTCCGGCACGCGCGTGCGCGTCGACGAGCGCAACATCGAGTCGGCCGAGCGCGCGGAGCGCGCCCGTGCCCTGTGGACGAAGGCGCTCGGGACGCTCGCCGGCCGCGACTGAGCGGTCCCCGCACGACGACGGGCCGGTCACCTCCGCGCGGAGGTGACCGGCCCGTCGCCGTGCGGCCGGAGGGACCCGGCCGACCGGCGCGTCAGGCGCTGCGGCGGCGCCTCGTCACCACGAGCAGCGCGGCTCCGCCCACGACGAGCAGCGCGCCGAGGCCCGCGAACAGGGCCGTGCTCGCGCCCGTCGTCGCGAGCCCGCCGCCGGCGGACGTCGCCGTGTTGGTCAGCGTCACGCCGACCGACCCGCCGCCGACCACGGTCACCGTGGTGACCTTCTCGCCGTCGACCGTGAAGTACGGCGTGCCCCAGTCGACACCCGCGACCGCCGGGAGGTCGACCTCGCGCAGCGTCACGACCGTGCCGTGCGGCAGGCCCTGCGGCCCGTCGACGACGGTCCCGTCGGCGCGCAGCGCGAGCGTGCCCGTGACGGCCTGGTCGCCGACCGTGTACTCGTACGCGACGGTGAACGTCGTGTCCGCGGGGACCGTGCCCTTCGCCTCGCCCGTGACGACCTTGTGGACGGAGAACCCGCCCGCGGCGACGTCGGCCGTGTTCGTCAGCGTGACGAGCGTGTTCTCGCCGTCGCCGACGGTCACGGACTGCGGGCTGAACTCCGCGGCGCCCCACGCCACGCCCGGCACGGTGGGCCGGACGGTCTCGGCGAACGTCACGACCGTCCCGACCGCAAGGTTCTGCGGGCCGTCGACGACGGTCCCGTCCGCGGTGACGACGAGCGTCCCCGTGGTCGGCACGCCCTCGAGCTCGTAGGAGTACTCGACCGTGAACTGCGCGTCACCCGGGACGGAGGCCGCGGCGCCGCCGACGACGTCCTTGGCGACCGAGAAGCCGCCGGTCCGGCCGTCCTGCGCGGTGTTCGTCAGGGTGACGAGCACGTTCTCGCCGTCGGCGACGGTGACGCTCTCCGGGCTGAAGACCGGGGCGCCCCACACGACGCCCGGCACGTCCGGCAGGTTCGTCTCCGTGAAGGTGACGACCGTGCCGACCGGGAGGTTCTGCGGGCCGTCGACGACGGTGCCGTCCGCGAGGACCGTGAGCGTCCCCGTGACCGGGGTGCCGTCGAGGTCGTACGCGTACTCGACGGTGAACGCGGTGTCGGCGGGGACGAGCGACGCTCCCTCGCCCGTGAGCGCCTTCGCGACGGAGAACCCGCCCGCGGGTGCCGTGGTCGCGTCGTTGGTCACGACGACCTCGGCGGTCTCGCTGGTCGACGTGAGGGTGATCGAGGCGGGCTCGAACGTGGGGGTGCCCCACACGACGCCGTCGACGTCGGGCAGCGTGGTCTCGGCGAACGTCACGACCGTGCCGAGCGGCAGGCTCACGCCCGCGTCGACCGCACCACCGCCGGCGGCGACGACGACCTCACCGGTCGACGGGCCCTCGTACGACGTGCCCGCGGGGAGCTGCGCCGTCCACGTGACCGTGAACTCGGTGCCGTCGGGGACGAGCCCCGCGGCCTCGCCCGCGACCTGCTTCTCGACGGAGAAGGTGCCGAAGAGCTCGGTCGCGGTGTTCGTCACCGTGACGGTGACGACCTGGCCGTCGGCGACGGTCACGGTCTCGGGGTCGAACGCCGGGGCGCCCCACACGACGCCGTCGAACTCGGGGATCTCCGGCTCGGCGAAGGTGACGACCGTGCCGATCGGCAGGTCCAGCGGGCCCGCGACCACGGTGCCGTCCGTGAGCAGCGCGAACGTGCCGCTCGTCGCGCCGTCGTAGACGATGCCGTCGGGGATCTCTGCGGTCCACTCCACGGTGAACTCCGTGCCGGCCGGGACGCGGCCCGCGCCGGTGCCCTCGACGACCTTCACGGCCTGGAAGCCGCCGACCTGCAGCGTCGCGGTGTTCGTCACGACGACCTCGGCGTTCACGTCGTCCGCCACGGTGACCGACTCGGGGCTGATCTGCGGCGCACCCCAGATGACGCCGGGGAGGGTCGGCAGGTCGACCTCGGTGAACGTCACGACCGTGCCGACCGGCAGGTTCTGCGGACCGTCCACCGGCGTGCCGTCCGCCAGGACCGTCAGCGAGCCCGTGACCGTCGTGCCGTCGAGCTCGTAGGAGTACTCGACCGTGAACTGCGCGTCGTCCGGGACCAGGCCGGACGCCTCGCCCTCGACCGACTTCGCGACCGAGAAGCCGCCCGCGGGCGCGTCCGTCGCGGTGTTCGTCAGGGTCACCAGGGCGTTCTCGCCGTCACCCACCGTCACGCTCGACGGGGAGAACGACGGCGCGCCCCACACGACGCCCTCGACCTCGGGCAGCTGCACCTCGATGAACGTCACGACCGTGCCCACCGGCAGGTTCTGCGGACCGTCCACCGGCGTGCCGTCCGCCAGGACCGTCAGCGAGCCCGTGACCGTCGTGCCGTCGAGCTCGTAGGAGTACTCGACCGTGAACTGCGCGTCGTCCGGGACCAGGCCGGACGCCTCGCCCTCGACCGACTTCGCGACCGAGAAGCCGCCGACCTGCTGCACGGCGGCGTTGGTCACCGTGACGAGCGTGTTCGTCCCGTCGCCGACCGTCACGCTCGACGGGTCGAGCACGGGCGTGCCCCAGGAGATGCCGGGCACCTCGGGGAAGACGGTCTCCTCGAACGTCACGACCGTGCCGACCGGGAGGTCCTGCGGGCCGTCGGCGACGGTCCCGTCCGCGAGGACGGTGACCGTCCCCGTGGTCGCGCCGTCGTAGACGACGCCGTCGGGCACCTGCGCGGTCCACGCGACGGTGAACGACGCGTCACCCGGGACGGCTCCGGCCCCGGAGCCCTGCACGGCCTTGCTCAGCGAGAACCCGCCGACGGCGAGCGTCGCGGTGTTGGTCAGGGTGACGGCGGTCGTCGAGCCCGCGCCGATCGTGATCTCGGCCGACGGGTCGAACGCGGGCGTGCCCCACGCGATGCCCGGCAGCTCCGGGAGCGTCGGCTCGGCGAGCGTGACGACGGTGCCCTCGGGCAGGTCGGACGGCCCGTCCACCACGGTGCCGTCGGCGAGCAGCGTCAGGGTGCCGCTGGTCTCGCCCTCGTACACGACGCCGTCGGGGATCTGCGCGGACCACGTGACCGTGAACTCGGTGCCGGCCGGGACGGAGGCCGCGCCGGTGCCGTCGACGAGCTTCGCGACGGAGAAGCCGCCCTCGCTGCCCGCGATGCAGTCGAACGGCCCCGGGCCGATCCACGGGTAGTTGTGCTGCTCGTTGCCGGAGCCGGCCGTCGTCAGGTCGTTGCCGACGTACACGCGGCCGTTCGTGCTCGACGTGATCGTCGAGCTCGCGGCCGGGGCGAGGATCGACCCGATGAACTGGCCGCTCCCGGTGATGTCGACCTGCTCGGCGTCGACGAAGTTCCACAGGATGCGCGACGCGGCCTCGCCGAGCGCGGCGCTCGAGAGGTCGTCCGCACGCACGCCGTTGTAGTCGACGTAGTTCGCGGACACCGCGACCGGGCCGCCGACGACGTTGATCACGACGGGCGCGTCGGCCGGGATCCCGGCGAAGAAGAACTCGGACGCGCCGTCGAGGTCCGCGGCGTCGATCGTGAACGCCTGCAGCGTGACGTTCGACGGGTCGGTGCTCGTGAAGGTCACGCGCCCGCCGTCGCGCGTCGCCGTCCCGGTGGCGGTCGCCGTGCCGAGCGTCGCCGACGTCTCGGTGATGACGTCCTGGAAGTCGGCGAACGGCGACATCGCGGCGGCCTGGCCCATGCCGGTGGTCACGGGCGCGCCCTGGGTCTCGGGCTGGCCTGCGGCAGCCGTCAGGGCCCCGCCCACCTGCACCGCGCCGCCGGGCGTGAGGCCCGCGCCGACCTGGACGGTGTTCGTCCCGACGATCGTCAGGTCGCCGCCGACGGCGAGCATGAGCGCGCCGGGGTCGGGCGCGATCTGCGAGCCGACGCCGACCGTCCCGACGTTGAAGAGGCCGTCCGGGTCCTTGTCGAACGTCGCGTCGCCGCGCACGAGCAGCACGCCCTCGGACTCGGCGGCGCTGCCCGTCGCGAGGTAGTTGCCCCCCGCGTACACGGCCACGTTGTTGTCGGTGAACTTCGGCGGCAGGTTCCCGATGCCCGGCATCTCGCCGGGGGCGGGGCACTGCCCGGGGACCGCGGACGCGGGCGCGGCGGAGGGGCCGGCGACCACGACGAGCGCACCGGACAGCGCCAGCGCGGCCGCGGTGGCCGCGGCGAGCAGCCGACGCGGTCCGCGTGGCCTCGCGGAGGTGAAGGGGGACGAGCTGCGGGTCATGGGTGCTCCAGGTAGACGTTCGCCGAGGAGGGGGACCCCGGCCTCGCTTCCACCGGTGAGACGTCGATCGCCTCCCGCCATGACGGCGCTTCCGTGTGGCGTGCGTCACTCTCTCACCGCATGGGTAGGTTAGACCGCTGGAGGTATCCGTGACCCCTCGTGCACGCACCGTCTGGATCGTCGTCGCCCTCGTCAGCGCGCTCGCCGCCGTCGCGGCGGTCGCCTGGTATCTCGCCCGCCCCGCACCCGCACCCGCGCCGTCCCCGACCCCGTCCGGCGCGCCGACCGTCGCGCCGGACCCGTCGCCGACGCCCACGCCGCCGACGCCGTCCACGCCGCCCGAGGACCCGCTCGCGGGGTGGTCGCTCGAGCAGAAGGTCGGGCAGCTCTTCATGGTCGGCGTCGACGTGAGCGCCCCGCAGCAGACGAGCTACGACGCGGTGTCACGCCTGCACGTCGGCAACGTGTTCCTCGCCGGTCGCTCGCAGGCGGGCACCGGTCCGACGGCGGACCTCGTCGCGGGCTTCACCGCGCTCGTCTCGCCGGAGACGACGAACGGCACGCCGCTGTTCGTCGCGACCGACCAGGAGGGCGGGTACGTCCAGGTGCTGCGCGGGCCCGGGTTCTCCCAGATCCCCACGGCCCTCGACCAGGCCGGGCTCGACCCGTCCGCGCTCCGGGCCGACGCGACCACGTGGGGCGCCGAGCTCGCCGCCGCGGGCGTCAACCTCAACCTCGCGCCCGTCATGGACCTCGTGCCCGAGGCCACGGCCGCGCAGAACCCGCCGATCGGGTACTTCCAGCGCAGCTACGGGTTCACGCCCGACGCCGTCACGTCGCACGCGAACGCGTTCAGCGCCGGCATGGAGGCCTCGGGCGTGGACGTGACGATCAAGCACTTCCCGGGCCTGGGGCGCGTCGCCGAGAACACCGACACCGACGCGGGCGTCACGGACGACGTGACCACGCGCGACGACCCGTCCGTGGCGGTCTTCGCCTCGGGGATCGAGGCGGGCGCCGCGTTCGTCATGACGTCGACCGCGGTCTACACGCAGATCGACCCGTCGCTCCCGGCGGCCTTCTCGCCCGTCGTCGTCGACGGGATGCTCCGCGAGGACCTCGGGTTCGACGGCGTCGTCATCACCGACGACGTGTCAGCGGCGCAGCAGGTGCAGGCCTGGTCGCCCGCCGAGCGTGCCGTCCTCACGATCGAGGCGGGCGGCGACATGGTGCTCGCCTCGGCGGACCCGGGAGTCGTCGAGCCGATGGTGGCGGCCGTCGTCGAGCGCGCGAGCACGGACCCGGCGTTCGCCGCGAAGGTCGACGCGGCGGTGCAGCGCGTGCTCGCCGCGAAGGAGCGGCTGCGCTGAGACGCGCCCGCGGGGATGTCCGCGGGTCCCGGACCGGCCGGGTGGCCGGGCGGTATAACTGACGCCATGACAGCCCGTCAGCCCGCACCCCGCCCGACGCTCGAGGCCGTCGCGGCCGTCGCGGGCGTGTCCCGAGCCACCGTCTCACGCGTGATCAACGGCGTGCCGACCGTCGACCCGGCGATCGTCGAGGTCGTCGAGAAGGCGATCGACGAGACGGGCTACGTCCCCAACCTCGCCGCGCGCACGCTCGTCACGCGCCGCACGGGGTCCGTCGCGCTCGTCGTCTCGGAGCCCACCGAGCACGGCTCGTCGAGCCCGTTCCTCGAGCGGCTGTTCACCGACCCGTACATCGGCCGCGTGACCGCCGGGGCCCAGCAGGTGCTGCGCCCGCGCGACATCCACCTCGCGATCCTGCCCGCCGACCCGCCCGCGCACGACCAGGTGGTGCGCTACGTGCGCCAGGGGCACGTCGACGGGGTCCTCCTCGTCACGTCGAGCGCGGGCGATCCCCTGCCCGCACGGTTCGCCGCGCTCGCGACGCCGGTCGTGCTCTCGACGCACATCGACGGCGCGGACGAGGCGGCGGGCGTGAGCTGGGTCGACCTCGACCAGGCCGCAGGCGGCCGGCTCGCCGCCGAGCGCCTCGTGAGCACCGGGCGCACGCGCCTCGCGACCGTCGCCGGGCCCACGGACGTCCCGTTCGCGCGGGCCCGGCTCGACGGGTTCCTCGGAGCCGTGCGCGAGGCGGGGCTCGCGGAGCCCCTCGTCGTCGAGGGCGACTTCACGCGCGCGAGCGGCGAGACGGCGGCGCGCGAGCTGCTCGCGGCCCGGCCCGACGTGGACGGCGTCTTCGCGGCGAGCGACCTCATGGCCGACGGCGCGTCCACGGCGCTGCAGGCGGCGGGCCGCCGCGTGCCCGAGGACGTCGCGCTCGTGGGCTTCGACGACTCGACGGTCGCGCCGCAGTCGCACCCGCCGCTCACGACGGTGCGTCAGCCGGTCGAGGAGATGGCAGCCGAGATGGCCCGGCTCCTGCTCGCCGTGATCGACGACCCGGCGACGGAGCCGCGCTCGGTCGTCTTCGACCCGAGCCTCGTGGTGCGCCGCTCGGCCTGAGCGGGCCGGGTCAGTGGCCCCCGCCCGCGACGAAGGCGATGCCCCCGGCGATGGCGAGGACGACGACGGCGAAGCACACCGCCGCGCCGACCTGACGGGGCCGTGTCGCGCGCTCGACGCGCACGGTCCGGCCGTCGGACGTGAAGCGGCCGTCCGGGGTGCCGACCTCGACCGGGACGGCACGCCCCGCGGCGAGCCGGACCCCGAGCGCGAACAGCGCGGGCAGGCCCGCGCCGACGACGAGGCCGGCGACGACGACCTTGAGCAGCGAGTCGATCTCGACGAACACGGTTCTCTCCTGTCGCGGTCGGGTCAGACGCCCGCGCGCTGGCGCGAGGCGGGGGTGGACGGTGCGGGCGTCGCCGCCGGGGCGGCGGTCGCGGGGGTCTCAGCGCCGGTGAACGGGTCGGCGACGTCGAGGCGGCGCTCGAGCGCGGCCTCGCGCGCCTCGACGACCTCGGTCTCGAGCCCGGCGTCGACCGCGCCCTCCTCCCAGGCGTCATTGACGTTGGTGTGGTCCACGGGCTTGCGGCGCGACGCGACCCAGATGGCGACGGACGTCGCGACGAGGACCGCGAACACCACGACGGTCCCGGCGGCGCCCCCGATCCCGTGCTGGATGCCGTAGCACGCCGCCCCGACGAGGCCGGCCGCCGGGAGCGTGAGGCCCCACGCGGCGAGCATGCGGCCCGCGACGCCCCAGCGGACCTTGGCGCCGGGCATGCCGACCCCCGAGCCGAGGATCGAGCCGGTGGCGACGTGCGTCGTCGACAGCGAGTAGCCGAAGAAGCCGGACATGAGGATGACGGCCGCGGACGACGTCTCGGCGGCCATGCCCTGGCGCGTGTCGATCTCGACGAGGCCCTTGCCAAGGGTGCGGATGATGCGCCAGCCGCCGAGGTACGTGCCGAGGGCCATGAAGAACGCGCACGACAGGATGACCCAGAACGGCACGCCCGAGTCGGCGGGCACCGCGCCCGCCGCGATGAGCGCGAGCAGGATGATGCCCATCGACTTCTGCGCGTCGTTGGTGCCGTGCGCGAGCGAGACGAGCGACGCGGAGCCGACCTGGCCCCAGCGGAACGCGCGCGTCGACACGTCCTCGGGGACGTCGCGCGTAAGGCGCGCGACGGCCCACGTGCCCGCGCTCGCGACGCCGACCGCGATGAGCGGGGCGAGCAGGGCGGGGATGAGCACCTTGGCCGCGACGCCGCTCCAGATGACGCCCTGCGAGCCGACGGCCGCGAGCACCGAGCCCACGACGCCGCCGACGAGCGCGTGCGACGAGCTCGACGGGATGCCGAGCAGCCACGTCAGCAGGTTCCAGGTGATGCCACCCACGAGGCCCGCGAGGACGACCTCGAGGGTGATGACGTTCGCGTCGACCAGTCCCTTCGCGATGGTCGCCGCGACGGCCAGGGAGAGGAACGCCCCGACCATGTTGAGGACCGCGGAGAGGGCGACGGCGGTCTTGGGCTTGAGGGCCTTGGTGGCGATGGACGTGGCCATCGCGTTGCCCGTGTCGTGGAAGCCGTTGGTGAAGTCGAAGGCCAGTGCGGTCACGACGACGAGCACCAGCAGGAGCGTCTCGGTCACGTCCTCCATGGTGGGGTCAGGGCCGGGCCCGGCTCGACCATCCTGTGGATTCTTCCGCCACTGTTCACCGACAGTTCATCCGGCGTTCGAAGCCCTGTTCGAACGCCGGACGAGGGTCAGGCGGGCGTCCGCGCGCCGACGTCGGCGAGCGCCTCGTCGAGGTCGGAGACCACGGTCGCGACGGCCTCGCGCTGGGTCCTCGCGCGGTCCGCCTCGGCCGCGACGTCGCGACGCGCCGCGGCGAGGTCGGCGTCGAACTGCTCGGCGCGCTGCTGCGCCTGCATGCGCTGGTCGCGGCCCCGCTGCTCGCCCGCGAACCACTGCCACGCGGCGACGACGCCCGCGACGACGGTCACGACGAACCACGCCGGACCGGCCACGATCCCGAGCACGAGCGCGACGACGGCGGCGGCCCCCGCCGCGCCGACGACGCCCCACGACGGCCCCTCCACGGGCCGCGCGAGGAGCTCGGCACGCGCGGTCGCGGCGGGCGCGGTGGCGTCGTCCGTCGGCGTGACCGTCACGGTGCGCCCCCCGAGGCGCAGCGCGCGGGACGGCGCCGGGGCCGCCGCGAGCTGCGCGGCGCGCGCGTGGCTCGCGTCGCGCAGGTCGTCGGCGACCAGCGGGGCGACGAACGCGGCGCGGCCCGGGTCGGTGCCCCGCGCGTCGGCCACGAGGAGGTCGACGAGCGTCCCCGCGGACGCGTCCCAGGCCGGGCCGTCGTCCTCCGGCGCGCGCCCGACGCGCTCGCCGAGCACCTCGGCCCGCTGGAGGAGGTCACGCTCGACGGGCGCCCCCTCGTCCACGAGCGACCCGACGACGCGCAGCAGCGCCTCGCCGGGCGCCTCGGCGTCCTCGTCGCCCCCGGGGGCGGCGGTCGCGCCGGACGGGACCCCCGCCGCGCCGAGCAGGAGCGGGCGGGGCTCGGCGGCCGGCGCGACGATCTCACCGTCCGCGACGGCGCGCGACCACGCCGCCCAGGACCGCAGGAGGGGCAGGGTGTCCGGCGCGGCGGCCCGACGGCGGCCGCGTGCGTGGTCCGCGGGCGTGCCCCAGTCCGCGCCGCCGCCGGGCAGCGCGGGCGCGGCCTCCAGGAGGCGCGTGCGCCACCGCGCGCGGGCGTCGTCGTCGAGCAGCGCGACGCGCTCGCGGAGCGCGCGGCGCACGTCCGCCGCGCCGTCGTCGCCGAGGGCGCCCGCCGCGGCGGCGAGCCACAGCGCGCGCTCGGCGCCCGTCACGAGCACCTCGTCGGGCGCCGGGTCCCCGGCCGCCGCGCGCGCCGACGTCGTCCGTGCGGGCGCGGGCTCGGGCGCCCCGTCCGCGCTGCCCCAACCGGCGGCGGGCAGGACGGGGGCGTCGAGGGCCCACGGCGCCCACTCGCGCGCGAGCCCGGGCCGCCCGACGAGCGCGCACACGGCGACGAGGTACGTCGCCGCACGGCGCCGGTCGCGCAGGAGGGCCTCCTGGGCGGCCTCGGCGTCGACACGGCCCGCGGGCAGGTCGGCCACCGCGAGCGCGGCGGGGACGAGCCAGTAGCCGGGGACGTCGGCGAGGTCGGGCGCGCGGCGCAGGTGCGACACGTCGCCCTCGCCCGTGACGACGGCGCGCGTCAGGGCGCGGGCCGCGTCGCGCGCCCGGCGCGCGGGCGCGAACAGCGCGAGCTCCTCGCGCACCTCGCCGAGCTCGATGAGCGCGTTGACGAGGCGCTGCAGCACCTCGACGCGGCTCGAGAGGTCGCCCTCGAGCGAGCGCAGGCGCCGGTTGAGGGCCGCCTCGCGCGACCGCGCCATCGCGGCCTGGGCGGCCAGCTCGTCCGAGAGGGCGCGCATGTTGCCCTGGTCGCTGCGCCAGGAGCTGTAGGTCGACATGCGCGCGAGCGTACCCACGCAGGCCGGGCTGTCGAGGGGGAGAACTCCCCCGTCGGCGCGCCGCGGCCGCGCCGGGCGTCAGCGCCGCGGGCGCATGAGCGGGGGGTCGAGCACGGCGGGCACGGAGGCGGGCGCGTCGTCGGGGTCGACGTCGGCGGGCCGCGCGTCCGCCGCGGCGCCCGTGCCCGAGGTTGCGGGCGCCGCGCGGTAGAGCGCCGCGGGCCGGCCCGTGCCGCCCGACGTCGTGCGGCCCGTCTCCTCGAGGAAGCCGGCGGTCGTCGTCGCCTTGCGCGAGAAGTTGCGCGGGTCGAGCCGCACGCCCCACACGGCCTCGTAGACGCGCCGCAGGTCGGCGACGGTGAACTCGGGCGGGCAGAACGCCGTCGCGAGCGCCGAGTACTCGAGCTTGGCGCGGGCGCGCTCGACGCCGTCGGCGAGGATCCGCGCGTGGTCGAACGCGAGGCGGTCGTCGGGCCCGGCCCCGAGCAGGGGCTCGACGGGGTGCCAGGCCGCGCCCCCGGCGTCGGACCCCGCGTGCACGACGCCGAACTCGGGCGCGAGCAGCAGGTACGCGACGGACAGGACGGGGCCGCGCGGGTCGCGGTCGAGCGGCCCGTACGTGCGCAGCTGCTCGAGGTGCCCGGGCGGCCGGACGCCGGTCTCCTCCGCGAGCTCGCGGCGCGCGGCGGCCGCGAGCCGCTCCCCGGGCAGGACGAACCCGCCCGGGAGGGCGAGCGCGCCGCGGAAGGGCTCGACCCCGCGCTCGACGAGGAGCACGTGGAGCGCGTCGTCGCGCACGGTGAGCGCGACGACGTCGACGGTCACGGGCAGCAGCGCGGCCGAGGGCGGGACGGCGCGGGCCGGGTCCGGGGTGCTCATGCGGACGATCATCGCACGTTCGTGTCAGATTGACGAGAACCCATGGCCGTGCCTACGCTCTTATCGTCAGAATGACGAAAAGCGATCGGAGACGACCATGGCCACCATCCGGACCTACCCCTGGACCCGGCACTTCCTCGGCAGCCCCACCGGGCACGTCGTGCACCTGCGCCGCGGCCGCGTCGCCCACGAGGGCGTGGGGCAGGCGTTCTGGTTCCGTCCGACGACGTCGGTCCTCTCGGAGGTCCCCGTCGACGACCAGGAGCTGCCCGTCTTCTTCCACGCCGTGACCTCCGACCACCAGGACGTCACCGTCCAGGCGGGCGTGACGTACCGGTTCGCCGACCCCGTGACGGTCTCGCAGCGCCTCGACTTCGCGATCGACCCCGGCACCGGCGAGGTCAGCACCGCGGGGCGCGACCAGGTGACGAGCATCGTCGGACGCCTCGCGCAGAGCCGGGCGACCGACGCGCTCGCCGCGATGCCGCTCGCCGACGCGCTCACCGCCGGCGTGCCGCACGTGCGCGACGTCCTCACCGAGGCGCTCACCACGGACCCGCGCCTCGCCGCGACGGGGATCGTCGTGATCGGCGTCCAGGTGCTCGCCGTCCGCCCCGAGAAGGACGTCGAGCGCGCGCTGCAGATGCCGGCGCGCGAGCACGTCCAGGCCGAGGCCGACCGCGCGACGTACGAGCGGCGCGCGCTCGCGGTCGAGCGCGAGCGCGCGATCGCCGAGAACGAGCTCGCGAGCAAGATCGAGCTCGCGACGCGCCGCGAGCGCCTCGTCGCCCAGGAGGGCGCGAACGCCCGGCGCGAGGCCGAGGAGAAGGCCGCGGCCGCGCTCGTCGACGCCCGAGCGACGGCCGAGCGCGCACAGCTCGCGACCGACGCGAAGGCCGAGCAGGTGCGCGTCGTCGGCGCGGCGGAGGCCGCGGCCGAGCAGGCGCGCATGGAGGTCTACGCGAACGCCGGCCAGGGCACGCTGCTCGCGCTCGCGCTCCGCGAGGCGGCCGGGTCGCTCCCCGACGTCCAGAACCTCACCATCACGCCGGACCTGCTCACCGGGGTCCTGGGGACCCTCGCCCGCGGGATGGCCGGGGACGGCGGGCCGACCGGGCCGCAGGGCGGCACCGGAGCGGCGACCACCGGGAAGGCGGCCTGAGGATGCTGAGGCGACGCGCCGTCGTCGTCCACCGGCGCACCGAGCTCGACGACCTGGTGGACCGCCACGGCACCCGGGGCCAGGCCGAGTTCTTCCTCCGCTCGCGCGGCCGGTCGCTCGCCGAGGTCCAGGCGAGGCACGACGCGCTCACGGCGGCGCGCGACGCCGTCGTGGCCGCCCTCCCCGCCGGGTGGGCGCGCGCGGACGTCGAGCGCGGCGACCTGTCGCGGTTCCTCGTCGCACCCGAGGACGTCGTGGTCGTCGTCGGCCAGGACGGTCTCGTCGCGAACGTCGCCAAGTACCTGGACGGCCAGCCCGTGCTGGGCGTCGACCCCGAGCCGGGCGTCAACGCCGGCGTGCTCGTGCGCCACCCGGTCGCGGCCGCGACGGCCCTCCTGCGCGGCCTCGGCACCGAGGACGACGCACCCGGCGGCGCGCCCGACCGCGTCGCGACCCTCCCCGTCGACGCGCTCACCATGGTCCGCGCCGACCTCGACGACGGGCAGCACCTCACGGCGCTCAACGAGGTGTTCGTCGGGCACTCGAGCCACCAGAGCGCGCGCTACACGCTGCGGTGCGCGGCGGGCGAGGAGCGCCAGTCGTCGTCGGGCGTGCTCGTCGCGACGGGCACGGGCGCCACCGGGTGGTGGGCGTCGCTCGCCCACGACCGCGGCGGTCGTCCCGCGCCGGGCCGCACCGAGCACCGGCTCGGCTGGTTCGTGCGCGAGGCGTGGCCCTCGCCGTCGACCGGGGCGTCCCTCACCGAGGGCTACGTCGAGGACGGCGCCGACGTCGCGCTCGTCGTCGCGTCGGACCGGCTCGTCGTGTTCGGCGACGGCGTGGAGGTCGACCGCCTCGTCGCCTCGTGGGGCCAGACGGTCACCGTCCGCACCGCGGACGCGCCGCTGCGCCTCGTCCGGCCCTGACCCGGCCCAGGCCCTCGCCGGACGCGGCCGCTCTGCCCGATTTCACCCGGTGATCCCCCACGGTCGGCGGGTCGATAGGTAGCATCGCAGCGGTCACGGGATCCCCATGACGCCCCCTCCTGCGGTTCCCCTCCGCAGGTCACAGCCCACGAGCCGCCGAGGTCCGACCCATGAGCACGCCCATCGCCTTCACCGACAACGTCCGCGACCTGTCGAACTCGGGCGGGTACCAGTTCGAGTTCCGGTGCGAGCGGTGCGGCAACGGTTACCGCTCCGCGTACCAGACGGACGTCGTGGCCAAGGGGAGCAGCCTCATCAAGGCCGCGGGCCGCCTCTTCGGCGGCAAGGTCGCGGACCTGTCCTACGCGGCGGGGTCGTGGGCCGCGGACCGCCAGACCAACTCGCAGGCGAAGGACAAGGCGCTCGACGCCGCCGTCGGCGAGGTGCGCGACGCGTTCCGCCAGTGCCACGGGTGCGGCGACTGGATGTGCCACGAGGTCTGCTGGAACGACGCCGTCGGGCAGTGCGTGCGCTGCTCGCCCAAACAGGCCGAGGAGCTCGCGCAGCTCCAGGCCGAGGCTCGCCGCTACCAGCTGCGGGACCAGCTCCGCACGACCGACCTCGTCGGCGGCACGGACCTCGCGACGCCGGCCGTGACGCAGTGCCCGTCGTGCGCGGCGAAGGTCGGCGGCGGCAAGTTCTGCCCCGAGTGCGGCGAGCGCCTCGCGCCGAGCACCGCGTGCCGCGAGTGCGGTGCCGAGAGCACGCCGGGCGCGCGGTTCTGCGCGGAGTGCGGCAGCCCGCACGTCTGACCGCCCGCCGAGCATGCGGTCGTCGACCGTCCCGGGCCTCTGACGGGCGGCAACCGCATGCTCGGCTCAGCCCTGGTGACGCCCGTCGTCCGTCTGGGCCCGTTCGCGCGCGGCCCGCTCGCGGCGTGCGCGCAGCACCGCCTCGCGGCGCTCCCCGATCGCGTCGCTCGACAGGCTCGTCAGGCTGTCCCGGGACGCACGGGCAGCGGCACGCTCGGCCTCGACGCGCGCGCGGTGCTCGGCCGACTGCGGGCGCGAGCGCACGACGCGCGGGCCGTCGCGCAGGTCACGACGGTCACCGTGCTGCGCGATCCACCGCTCGCGCCGCGCCTCGCGCACGCGCTCCCCGTGGAACCGCCACGCCCACCGGCGTCGCAGGGCGACCACCGACCACAGCGCGAACGGGACCGCCGTCAGGACGAGCCCGGTGCGCCACCCCGACGGGAGCGCGGTCGAGGCCCCGGCGCTCGCGAGCACCCAGGCGACGCCCGCGGGGACGGCGGCCCCCGCCTCGCGCCGGTCCGGTCGCCAGCCGCACACGGCGAAGCGCACGAGCGTGTCCGTGAGTCGCGAGCGCCGCTGCGGCTGCAGGACGAGGGGGACGCGGCCCGGGACGGCCGTGCCGAGCGTCGCGCCCGCGACGACCCGGCTCGTGAACGACACGCGGTCGCCCCGCGACGACGGTCGCAGCGCGCGCCCGGCGTGCACGAACGCCAGCGCGGCGAGCGGCCACACCGCGCACGAGACGTACCAGGCGACGGGCCCGGCGAGCACGACGAGCACCGGCGCGAGCACGGCGAGCCGGCCGAGCGCGGCGCCCGGGTCGGCGACGACCTCGGCCCACGGCACCTGCGTCTCCGGCGGCTCGACGAGCCCCCGGACCGCGACCGAGAGGTACAGGCCCGCGAGGGCGATCCCGACCGCCGTCAGCCCGAGCGCGACGGCGAGGTAGCCCAGGGGCCGCAGCCGCAGCGCCACGGGCCCGGGCGGGGTCGCGTCGTGCGTCGTGCGCGGGTCGGGGACCGTCGTCCCGGTCATCGCGTCGCCCTCTCCGTCATCGCGTCTCCCCTCGCCGCGCGTGCGTCACCCGGCCAGGCCGAGCACGTCGAGCACCCACGCGTCCTCGTACGCGACCTCGCGCCAGCCCTCGTACCGGCCCGAGACGCCGCCGTGCCCGGCGTGCATCTCGATCTTCAGCAGCGCGGGCGCCCCGGCCGCGCGCAGGCGCGCGACCCACTTGGCCGGCTCGACGTAGAGCACCCGCGTGTCGTGGAACGACGTCACGGCGAGGATCCTCGGGTAGTGCGACGCGTCGTCGGGCACGTTCTCGTACGGCGAGTACGTGCGCATGTACCGGTAGACCTCGGCGTCGTGGAGCGGGTCGCCCCACTCGTCCCACTCGACGACCGTCAGCGGGAGCGACGGGTCGAGGATCGACGTGAGCGCGTCGACGAACGGGACCTGCGCGAGCACGCCCGCGAAGAGCTCGGGCGCGAGGTTGGTCACCGCGCCCATGAGCAGGCCGCCCGCCGAGCCGCCCTGCGCGACGAGCCGCTCGGGGCTCGTCCAGCCCGCGTCGACGAGGTGCCGTGCGACGGCGACGAAGTCGGTGAACGTGTTCCGCTTGGCGAGCGTCTTCCCCTCGTCGTACCAGCGGCGCCCCATCTCCCCGCCGCCCCGCACGTGCGCGACGGCGAACACGACGCCGCGGTCGAGCAGCGACAGGCGCGAGATGGAGAAGCCGGGGTCGATGCTGATCTCGTACGACCCGTAGCCGTACAGCAGCAGCGGGGCGGGCTCCGCGCCGGTGCCGGTCGCGTCGAGCCCGACGGCGTCGCGCCGCCACACGAGCGAGACGGGCACCTGGGTGCCGTCCTCGGCCGTCGCCCACTCGCGCCGCTGCACGTAGTCGGCGGCGTCGTACCCGCCGAGCACGGGCTGCTGCTTGAGCAGCGTCAGGCCGCCCGTCTCGACGCGCAGGTCGTAGACGGTCGACGGCGTGACGAAGCTCGTGTACGACAGGCGGACGTTCGGCTGCTCCCACTCGGGGTTGCCCGCGAGCGCGACGGTGTAGAGCGGCTCGTCGAACGCGACCTCGCGCACGTGCCACGGGTCGCCCGGCGCCGGGGTGTCGCCGGTGCGGATCGGGGTCGGCAGACCCGCGGGCCGCGTGGGCTCGTCGGCGGCGAGGTCGACGACGCCGACACGGGACAGCGCGTCGCGCCGGAAGGACACGACGAGGTGGCCGGCGAACGCGTCGACCGCCTCGAGCCGCGCCGCCGGGTCGTGCGGCACGACGACGGTCGCGTCCGCGGGGTCGAGCGGCGCGCCCGGACCGGGGACGCCGGTGACGACGAGCTCGAAGTTCTCCGCGCCCTCGTTGTGCAGCACGAGCAGCGCGTCGCGACCAGCCGCCCCTCGACCGCCGACCATGCGATCGTCGCCCGTCCCGGCCTCGGGACGGGACACGTCCGCATGGTCGGCAGGGAGCCACGCGGGCGGCAGGACCGCGTGCTCGACGGTGTACTCCACGCCCTCGCGCCGGGGCCAGACGACGCGCGGCTCCCCGGTCGGGTCGTCGGCGTCGATCAGCCACGTCTCCGACGTGATCTTCGAGCCCACGTCGATCTGCACGAACCGCTGCGAGCGCGTGACGCCCACGCCGACCCAGAAGCGCTCGTCCGGCTCCTCGAAGACCACGACGTCCTGCGTCGCGGGCGTGCCGACCTCGTGGCGCCAGACGCGCCAGGGGCGCCACGCGTCGTCGACCGTCGGGTAGAACACGAAGCGCCCGTCCGGCGAGAACGTGGCCCCCGGGAAGGTGCCCGGGACCTCGTCGGCGAGGTCGGTGCCGGTCGTGAGGTCGCGGACGCGCAGCGTGTACCGCTCGTCGCCCACGACGTCGACGGCGTACGCGAGCCGCGTCCCGTCGGCGGAGACGTCGAACGAGCCGAGGGAGAAGAAGTCGTGCCCGCGCGCCTCGACGTTGTCGTCGAGCAGCACCTGCTCGCCCGGCACGGGCACGCCCGGCTCGAGCACGGGCGGCACCCACGCGGACGGCGCGTCGCTGCCCAGGCTCGCGTCGATCGGCGCGCGCGCCCGCACCGGGTACTGCGACCCCTCGACCGTGCGGGAGTAGTACCAGTACGCGCCCTGGCGCACCGGCACAGACAGGTCCGTCTCGAGCGTGCGCGCCTTGATCTCCTCGAAGATCCGCTCGCGCAGCGGCGCGAGGTGCGCGAGCTGCGCCTCGGTGTACGCGTTCTCCGCCTCGAGGTGCGCGACGACCTCGGGCGACTCCTTGTCCCGCAGCCACTCGTAGTCGTCGACGACGGTCTCGCCGTGGTGCGTGCGCGACGCCGGGCGGCGGGGCGCGACCGGGGCGGCCGGTCCCTCCCCGTGCGCGGGGGTCGGGGACGTGGCGGTCTGCGTGAGGTCGTCAGGCATCTGGCCAGGGTAGTGCGGCCGGCGGCCGTGGGCGGGTCAGCCCAGCAGCGTGACCGCCGCGTCGTCCCAGCGCAGGAGCCGCCCCTGGACCGGGGCGAACGACGCCCACTCCCCCGGCAGGTCGTCCTCCCAGACGACCGCGCCCGACGACAGCTCGAGCGCGACCACCCGCGGGTGCGTCCCCGTCGCCGGGTCGACGAGCACGAGGAACGCGCACCGCCCGTCGGTGAAGGCCTGCGTCACCATCGCGTCCCCGCCGTCGTTCCCGAGGTCGTCGAGGAACCGCGACCACGTCGCCGTGCCCGAGAGCGCGTCGAGGCCGAGGACGGTGTTGGCCGTGCCGACGACGGCCGTCCCGCCCGCGAGGGCGTACACGGCCTCGGGCACGCGCGCGCCGTCGTACGTCCACAGGCGCGCGCCCTCGTCGTCGAAGGCGCGCAGGTCGATGCCGTCGCGCACGAGCAGCACGCCGGGCACCGGGTCGTCGGTCGCCCAGGGGTCGAGGACCTCGCCCGGGGCGTCGAGCACGGGCCTCCCGTCGGGGTCGAGCACGCGGTCGGCGCGCAGCGCGCCCGTCGTGCCCTGGCGGTCGGCGTCCACGAGGAACCGGCCGCCGGCGAGCGGCACCGCGCCGTCCGTGGGCACGTCGGCGTCGTCGAGCCGCCGACCGTCCACGTGGAACGACGCCGCGACGCCGCAGCCGGAGACCTCCACCATCGTGTCGGTCGCGACGACCGTGAGGTGCTCCGGCTCGATCACCTCGCCGCCGGTCTCGGCGTCCCACGTGGTGCACGACCACGGCACGTCCTGGAACGGGAGCTCGCCGCGCCAGCGCACCTCGCCGCTCAGCGCGTCCTCGACCGTCACGACGGCGTCGCGGCCGGACACGCCGTCGACCGACTCCCCCGCCCCCGGGTCGACGGCGACCGGGGCGCCGATCGGGGGGCCGGGCTCGCCGACGCGCTCGGCCCGGACCAGGGCCCCGTCGGGACCGGGCACGAGCACGTCCCCGCCCACCTCGACGGTGCGCTCCCCCACCACGCGGCCGTCGGCGTCGAGGACCGTCACGTCGACCTCGTCCGGCGCGGTGCGCGGCTCGTCGACCGGGTCGTACCAGAACGGCACGACCCCCGGGCCCGCGACGCACACGACCGTGCTCGGCGCCGGGCCGGACGCCGGCCACGGGCTCCACGACCCGCACACCGCCTCGTCGCTGCCGATCGCGGTGCGCCACGCCTCGGCGCCCGTGTCGAGGTCGAGCGCGACCGCCTCGTCGCCGTCGACCGTGACGAGCAGGCCCGGCAGGTAGGCGACGCCACGCTCCGCCGCCACGGGCGCCGTCCAGCGCTCGACCGGGGCGCCGTCGAGCGCACGCACCGCGCCGCGCGCGGACTCGAGGCGATCCTGCGCGTCGCCGCTCGTCACCGCGTCGACCACGAGCATCCCGCCGACGACCAGGACCACGACGCCGCCGGTCACCGCGGCACCGACCGTGCGGCGTCGACGGCGGTCGGCGCCGGGCCCGCCCGTCGTGGCCGGGGGCCCGGGTGCGGTGCCGCCCTCACCGGGCGCCGCCCGGTCGTCCGTGCCGGACGCGAGGTCGCGCGCGTCGGGGCCGCGCGGGGGCGCGCCGAGCAGCACCGTGCGGGGCGCGTCGAGGAGGTCGGGGTCCACGTCGACCCCGGCCGTGTCGACGAGCTCGAACGTCCGGCGGTCGTCACCGCCGTCGCGTCGTCGGAGCGGCACGTCCCCAGCGTAGGACGGGCGTCAACCGAGCCGGGTGATCGCCGCCTCGCCGAGGCGCAGCAGGCGCCCCTGGATCGGGAGCACCCACGAGCCGCGGGCGTCCTCCCCCCAGTCCGCGGTCCACACCACCCGCCCGTCGGCGAGGTCGAGGGCCACGAGCGTGCTCGACCCGTCCTGCCAGTTGGAGACCACCGCGATGGCTCGCGAGCCGTCGGTGTACGCGGAGTCGACCGACCAGCCCGACGCCTCCGAGCCCGAGTCCCCGAGGAGGCCGTCCACGTCGTCGCGCGAGAGCGACCACGTCTCACGCCCCGTGGCGGCGTCGATCCCGACGAGCACGGCACCCCCGTACCCCGTGCTCACGACGAACGTCCCGCCCGCCGCGACGAGCACGCTCTCGGGCGTCCAGGGCTCCGTCCCGCGCCAGACCTCCGCCCCGGTCCCGTCGAACGCAGCCACCTCGAGCCCGTCCTGGACGAGCAGCGGCGCGGGCCGCCCGTCGGTCGACTGCGGCACGAGCACCGGGCCCGGCGCCTCCCAGCGCAGCGACCCGTCGGGCCCGAGGACCGCCGGCGCCGCGGCCGGGTCGGCCGGCTCCGGGGACCCGTAGCCCCAGCCGTACTCGTTGCTCGCCGGGTCGCGGTAGTAGCTGCCGTCCCCGAGCGCGACGACGCTGTCGACGGGGTTGTCCGGGTCGTCGAGCCGCGCGCCGTCCGGGGTGAACCACCCCGTCACGCCGCAGCCGTCGACGCGGACGAGGCGCGGCTCCGCACCCGTCCACAGGCCCTCGAGCGACGCGCGGACGGTCTCGGCGCCGTCGACCTCGCTCCACTCGACGCACTGGCCGGACCGCGCCACGAACGGCAGCTCGGCGTCCCAGCGGACGTCGCCCGTGAGGGCGTCCTCGACGCGCAGGACGGCGGCCCGGCCCTCCGGGATCTCTCCGACGCTGCCCGTCGTCATGTCGATCTCGAGCTCCGTGCCGTCGCCCTCGGGCACCGGGCCGACGCGCTCGGCGCGCACGACCGTGCCCCCGGGTCCCGGCGCGGGGACCCCGCCCTCGGTCGTCGTGCTGCGCCGCCCGAGCACCTCGCCGGCGGCGTCCACGACGACGACCTCCCAGTCCGTGGTCTGCACGCGCCCGGTCCACGGGTCGGTCGGCAGGTCGTCCTCGTCCTGCGCACCCGCGCCGTCCAGGACCGGCGCCACGCACACGATCGTGGGGTCGGGCTCCCCGGCGGGCGGCGACCACAGGAAGACGCTCCCGCACGCCGCACCGACGCCCACGTCGACGCGCCAGAGCTCCTCGCCGGTGTCGAGCGAGGACCCGACGGCGGCGCCCTCCTCGACCGTGACGACCGTCGAGGGCAGGAACCCGATGCTGTTGGCGACGGCGACGTCCGTCGTCCACCGCTCCTCGGGCGCGTCCGGGAGCGGCTCGACCGCACCCGGGGCCGTGCGCAGCCGGTCGAGCTCGCCCCGCCCCTGCCACGCGTCGACCGCGAGCATGCCGCCCAGCACGAGCGCGACGCCCGCGGCGGTGGCGCCCACGACGGCGGTCCGCCGACCGCGCCGCGGCGGGACGGTCTCGTCGCGCGCGCCGTCGGGCGCGTCGCCGTCGCCACCGTCGGGTCCGTCGCCGACGGCGTCCTCGGCGACGCCGGGCCCGGGGTCGGGGGACGCCGCGGTGTCGGCGGGGTCGTCGCTCGCGACCGGCGCCGGGCCGGGCCGGGCGTCGAGGTCGGCGGGGCGCGAGGTCTGCGCGCCCGGGGAGGGCCGGGTGAACCCGGGCGCGCCCGGCGGGCGGGTCCGCGGCGCCGGCGGCGCGACCTCGTCGTCGACGTCCTCGTCCGTCGACTCGACCAGCTCGAAGGTCAGTCGGTCCCGGGCGTCACGGCGGCGGAGCGGCACCCGTCCAGCGTAGGGGAACGGCGGCCGCGCGGGACCCCGCGCCGGGCCCGCGCACGGACGTGTCCCGACGCGCCGACGCCCGGCGGGACGCGCCGTCCGAGGAGGGCGCGCCGCCGCCGGGCGCTGCGGGCGACCGGTGGCCGCCGGTCGGGGTCGACGGGCGTCAGGCGACGCCCAGGTACGCCTCCTTGATGCTCGGGTCGGCGAGGAGCTCCCGGCCACCACCGGTGCGCACGACCTCGCCGGTCTCGAGCACGTACGCGCGGTCGGAGCGCGACAGCGCCTGCTGCGCGTTCTGCTCCACGAGCAGGACCGTCGTCCCCTGCGCGTTGATCTCCGACACGATGCGGAAGATCTGCTGGATCACCATGGGCGCGAGACCCATCGACGGCTCGTCGAGCAGGAGCAGGCGCGGCCGCGCCATGAGCGCCCGCCCGATCGCGAGCATCTGCTGCTCGCCGCCGGACATGGTTCCGCCCACCTGGTCCTTGCGCTCCGCGAGACGCGGGAACAGGTCGAACACCCGCTCCACCGTCTCGTCGTGCTCGGCCTTCGAGGAGAACGTCCGCGCGTAGGAGCCCATCTCAAGGTTCTCGACGACGGTCATCCCGGGGAAGATCCCGCGGCCCTCGGGCGCCTGCACGATGCCCTCGAGCACGCGCAGGTGCGCCTTCATGCGCGTGATGTCCTTGCCGTCGAAGACGACCCTGCCGCGCGAGACCGGGCGGATGCCCGAGATCGCGCGCATCGTCGTCGTCTTCCCGGCGCCGTTGGCCCCGATGAGGGTGACGAGCTCGCCCTCCTCCACGGTGATCGAGATGCCGCGCACCGCCTCGATGCGGCCGTACGCGACCGTCATGTCCTGCAGCTCAAGCAGAGGCATCGCCGCTGCCTCCTTCGGTCGTCGGGGCGGCGGGCGCGTCGGCGCCCGTGCCGCCCTCCGCGGCGGCCAGCTCCTCGTCGGGCACGCCCAGGTAGGCGGCGATGACCTTGGGGTCGTTCGTCACCTCGTCGGGCGTGCCGTCCGCGATGACCCGCCCGAACTCCAGCACGACGATCCGGTCCGTGACCCCACGGACCAGGCGCATGTCGTGCTCGATGAGCAGCACGGTGTACCCGTCGTCGCGGATGTGGCGGATGAGGTCCATGAGGGCCTCCTTCTCCGCCGGGTTGAAGCCCGCCGCGGGCTCGTCGAGGCACAGGAGCTTGGGCTCGGTCGCGAGGGCGCGCGCGATCTCCAGACGGCGCTGGTCGCCGTAGGAGAGGTTGCGCGCCTTCTCCGTGGCCCGGCCGCCGACGCCCACGAACTCGAGCAGCGCCATCGCACGGTCGATCGCGTCGCGCTCCTCGCGCCGGTGCCGCGGCGTGCGGAACAGCGCGCCGGGGACCGACGTGCGGTGCCGCGCGTCCGAGCCGACGACGACGTTCTCGAGCGCCGTCATCTCGTTGAACAGGCGGATGTTCTGGAACGTGCGCGCGATGCCGCGCTGCGTGATCCGGTAGCGCTTGAGCTTGCCCACGGGCGTGCCGTCGAACACGACCTGCCCCTTCGTGGGGCGGTAGACGCCGGTCATCGCGTTGAACGCCGTCGTCTTGCCCGCGCCGTTGGGGCCGATGAGGCCGAGGATCTCGCCGCGCCGGATCTCGAACGTCACGTCGTCCAGCGCCACGAGCCCGCCGAACTGCACGGTGACGTTCTCCATCTGGAGCAGCGGCTCGCCGACCTTCGCGCGGACCGTGCGGTCCGGCGCGACCATCGCGTCGACGAGGTCCGGGTTGGCGAGCTCGGGCCGCACCTCCGCGACGTCGACGATCGCCGGCTCCTCCAGGACGGCGCCCGGCATGTACAGGTCCGCGCGCGAGGAGTCGGCGCGGCCCGACGCCGCGAGGTGCTCGTCCCCGTGCTCGCCGCCCGCCCCGATCCCGCCCGGGTCGTGGGTGCTCATCGGGTCTCCTCCTCGTTCGTCGTGCTCCGGGCCGTCCCCGGCCCGTCCGCCGTCGGTCCTCCCGCGACGGGAGCGGCCCCGCCCGCGCCGCCCGACGCCGTCGCGACGGCCGGGGTGCCCGGACGCGCGCCGCCGTCGGACCCGCCGCGCGGGGCGACCGCGTGCGCGGCGCGCCGCGCCGCCACGTAGAGCTCGCGCCCGTACGTGAGCAGCTTCTGCCGGACGGGCAGGAGTCCTTGCGGTCGGAAGATCATGAGCACGACCAGCGCGAGACCGAAGAACAGGTACCGGTAGCTCGCGATCTCGTTGCCGTTGATCGGGATGCCGAACAGCTCGGTGCGGCCGAGGAAGAAGTTCGGCACGTAGACGATGATGAACGCGCCGAGGATGACCCCGAGCTTGTTCCCCTGGCCGCCGAGCACGACGGCGCACAGGAAGAGGACCGAGTTGATGACGTTGAAGTTCGTCGGGATGACGAACTGGACCTGCCCGGCGTAGAGCGCGCCCGCGACGCCCCCGATCGAGGCGCCGATGACGAACGCCCAGAGCTTGAAGCGGAACGTCGGCACGCCCATGATCTCGGCCGCGTCCTCGTCCTCGCGGATCGCGACCCACGCGCGCCCGACGCGCGAGCGCTCGAGGTTCCCGACGAACAGGAGCGAGATGATGATGAAGACGAGGCTGAGCCAGTACCACCAGACGCCCGAGTTGAGCGTTCCCGCCGCGTTGCCCGCGGAGAAGACGCCGTTCGGCAGGTCCTCCGTCACGCCGAGCCGCGGGTAGGCCACGCCGCGCAGGCCCTGGCCGCCGCCCGTGAGCTCGTCGAGGTTGTCCGCGAGGAGGCGGACGATCTCGCCGAAGCCCAGCGTGACGATCGCGAGGTAGTCGCCGCGCAGGCGCAGCGTCGGCGACCCGAGGATGAGACCGGAGAGCGACGTGATCGCGATCGCGACCGGCAGCGCCGCGAGCCATGCCCACTCGCGCCCGAGCCAGTGCCCCTCGCCGGCCTGGTTCCAGGGGCTGTCGGGGCTCGTGAGGATCGCGACCGTGTACGCGCCGATGGCGTAGAAGCCGACGTACCCGAGGTCGAGCAGGCCGGCCTGGCCCACGACGACGTTCAGGCCGATCGCGATGAGCGCGATCATCCCGAACTGCGCCATGACGCCGCCGAAGTTCGTCCCGACCGTCGTGAGCACCGGGATGTTGAGGATCGGCACGAGCGCCATGAAGAGGACGAACGGCACGCCGACGAGCCACTGCGTCGGGCGCGGGAGCGCGTCCCACCAGAGGCGGAGGCGGTCGCCGACGCCGCCGTGCGGGCGGTCCTTCGTCGCGACGCGGCCGGCCGGCGGCATCGACGGGGGCGCCCCCGACGACGAGGACTGCGGTGCAGGTGTCGAGGTGCTCATGCGCGGGCCCTCCCCAGCGACTCCCCGAGGATGCCCGTCGGGCGGAACATCAGGACGACGATGAGGAGCACGAAGGCGACGACGTCGCGCCACTCCGTGCCGAAGACCACCTGGCCGTAGTTCTCCATGACGCCGAGCAGCAGACCACCGAGCAGCGCGCCGCGCAGGTTGCCGATGCCGCCGAGCACCGCGGCGGAGAACGCCTTGATGCCCAGGATGAAGCCGCCGGAGTAGATGATCCCGTTGGGGACGCGCAGCGTGTACAGCAGCGCGGCGGCGCCCGCGAGGATGCCGCCGATGAGGAACGTCAGCATGATCACGCGCTCGCGCGAGACGCCCATGAGCGTCGCCGTCACCGGGTCCTGCGCGACGGCGCGGATGCCGCGGCCGAACTTGGTGCGGTTGATGAACAGGTCCGTCGCGAGCGCGAGGACGAGCGCCGACAGGATGATCACGAGCGTGACGTTCGTGACGGGCGCGCCGCCGATCGTGAACTGCACCTCGGGCTGCACGAGCCGGATCGGCTGCTGCGCGTTGACGCCGCCGAGCGTGCCACCCGTGAGCTTGGGGAGCACGAAGTGCACGAACTCCTGCAGCACGAAGGACATGCCGATCGCGGTGATGAGGAACACGAGGGAGGGTGCGCCGCGCTTGCGCAGCGGGCGGTACGCCACACGCTCGAGCCCGACGGCGGTGCCGCCCGCGACGATCATGCCGCCGAGCATCGCGATGCCCAGGTACAGCACGGTGAGCAGGATCCCCTTGTCGTACGCGTTCCCGCTCGGGTAGAAGCCCAGGAGCAGGAGGGTCGCGTACTGCCCGAACATGCCGAGCATGAAGACCTCGGAGTGGGCGAAGTTGATGAGCCGCAGCACGCCGTAGACGAGCGTGTAGCCGACGGCCACGAGCGCGTAGATCGCGCCGTACGTGAGGCCCTCGATGGTGAGGCCCCAGAAGTTCCGGCCGAGGCCGGCGAGGTTGAAGTCGATGAGGGACTGGTGGACGAGGGGTCCGGCGGTCGCGCTGTGCACCAGCGCTTCTGCAAGAGCGGGCATGACGCTCCCTGGTTCTGCTGGGGGTACGAGGTCGTGGTCCACGACGGGCGCCCCACCCGGCGGCCCCCGCGGTGCGGGGGTCGGGGCGGGGCGCCCGTCGTCGTCGGACTACTGGACCTCGTAGATCCAGATGAGCGCTGCGGCGAGCTCGCCCGCGGAGTCCCACTCGTAGGTGCGGGCCAGGCCGTCACCGGAGTAGTTCGCCACGTAGTCGATCAGGCCGGCACGGTCCGCGACGCCCGACGCGATGCCCGAGAGCATGATCGTCGCGAGGTCGTAGCCCTCGACCGAGTACACGCCCGGCGCCTGGCCGGCCGACTCCTCGTACGCCGCCGCGAACTCGTCCGGGGCGGGGCCGCACGGGCAGGACAGGATCGCGCCCTCGGACGAGGCGCCGGCCTGCGAGACGAACTGCGGGTCGTTGGTGCCGTCCGCCGAGACGAACGGGATGTCGACGCCGCCGTCGCGCAGCTGCTGGACGAACGGCGCGGCCTCCGCGTAGTAGCCGGCGTAGAACACGGCGTCGGCGTCGGCGCCCGAGATGATCTGGACGGCTGCGGAGAAGTCCTTGTCGCCCGTCTTGACCTCGGCGGCGCACTCGTCGTTCGCCGCGTCACCGAGACCCTCGGTGATCTGCTGGGCGAGCCCGATGCCGTAGTCCGAGTTGTCGGAGACGACGCAGACGCTGCCGAAGCTCTTCGTGTTCACGAGGTACTTCGCGACCGACGGGCCCTGGACGGCGTCGTTCGCGAGGCCGCGGAAGAAGTTCGTCCAGCCGTTCTTCGTCAGGTCGGGGTTCGTGGCCGACGCGCTGAGCGACAGCAGGCCCGCCTGGTTGAAGACGTCGCCGGTAGCCGCGGTCTCGCCGGAGAACGCGGGGCCGAGGAGGCCGAGCACGGACGCGTCACCGACGATCTGCGGCGCGACCTGGGTCGCCTTCTGCGGGTCGCCCTCGGTGTCGAACTCCTTGATCGTCACCTGGCACCCGGGGTTCGCCGCGTTGAACTCGTCCACCGCGAGCTGCGCCCCGTAGAGGATGTTGAGGCCGAGCGCGGCGTTCGGGCCCGTGAGGGCACCGGCCATCGCGATCGCCGTGCCCTCGGCGCACTCGGCGCTGCCGTCGCCGGCCGGGTCGGCCGGGTCGCCGCCCTCGGTCGCCTCGACCTCGGCGCCCTCGATGTCGATCTGGACCGAGGGGACGATGCTGAGCTCGGTCGAGCCGCCGTCGTCGGTCTCGGTCGACGTCCCGGTCGTCTCGTCGCCTCCGCCGCCCTGGGACTGGGGACCGCAGGCGGTGAGGACGAGAGTGGCCGCGAGGAGCAGCGCGGCACCCCCGCTCGCCCGTCGTGCTGTGCGATGCATGCCAACCTCCGTGGTCCTGATCCCCGCGGAGGGCCCGAGAGCCGCATGTCCCCGCGGTCGATCGCTGAATTCAACACTGAATAGCGTGCTGAATAGTGACACAGGTCACGAGGGGACGAAACCTTCGCGCGGACGTGTCGTCCGAGGTCCCGCGGGGCGTCCCGCGGAGCTCCGGACCCACGGATCCGCGGGAGGTGGCGCCCTCCGCGTTCCTGGGTGACGCGAACGTAGGCGGTTCGGATTTCCTGGGGCGCAGCGAGTTGTTACCGACTCGTAACGCAAGGGTCTCGTTTCGTTCCGTGGACGGTACGGATGTGCCGTTCCCGGGCCCCGGACTACCGTCGGACGATGCCCCTCGCGTCCCGTCTCCTGCACGCCCGCTGGTTCGTCCGCGCGCCGATCGCGCTCTTCCGGTCCGGCCTCGGCGCCCTCGCCGGCAGCCGCCTGCTGATGCTCGCGCACCGGGGCCGGACGACGGGGGCGGTGCGGTACGTCGTGCTGGAGGTCGTGGACCGGCCCGCGCCGGGGTCGTGGGTCGTGGTCGCGGGGCTCGGCCCGCGGTCGCAGTGGTACCGCAACGTCGTCGCCGACCCGCGCGTCCTCGTGTGGACGGGGCGGCGGCGCGGCGTCCGGGCCACGACGCGCGTCCTGCCCCCCGAGGTCGGCGCGGGCCTCCTGCGCGCGTACGCGGACGGGCACGCCCAGGGGTGGGCGATGCTGGAGCCGGTGCTCCGCGAGTGGGCCGAGCCGCTCGCCGCCGAGCGCGGGGAGCCGGACTGGCGGCGCGTCGTCCCCGTCGTCGAGGTCACGACGCTCGGGCGCTGACCCGTGGAGCGCGCCGCGCCCGGCCGGGCTCCCGACACGACTCGGGAAAGGACCATGGCCAAGTCCGGGCATACCCTGTACGGTTGTCTCCGAGATTGCAGTGCCTCGCTTGTCCTCGCGTCGACGTGATCGCCCTCGCGGCGGCCGCCCGGCGGACCTTGTTACCCAAGAGTTGACGACGAACACCGTGATGTACTCCCCTGCGCCCGCGGGGGGTGTTTCCACACTCTTGAAGGAGTAACAATGGCTACCGGAACCGTGAAGTGGTTCAACAGCGAGAAGGGCTACGGCTTCATCGCCCCCGAGGACGGCTCGGCCGACGTGTTCGCGCACTACTCCGCGATCCAGTCGCAGGGCTTCCGCACGCTGGAGGAGAACCAGCGCGTCGAGTTCGACGTGACGCAGGGCCCGAAGGGCCCGCAGGCGGAGAACATCCGCGCGCTCTGACCCGATCTCCGCGGTGACGGCCCTCGACGGCCGCGCCCCCTGATCGTTCACCGAGTGCCCCCGACCCCTCGGGTCGGGGGCACTCGTGCGTCCGGGGCCGGTCGTCCCCTGCCGGTCTCCCGTCAGTCGCCGGGCGCCGAGGCGGTGAGGGCGAGGAACGCGCCGAGCTCCTCGACGCCGCGCGGCGAGTGCGGCAGGACGTCGGTCAGGCCGGGCGCGCGCACGACGACCGCGCTCCACTGCGCGCGCGAGACCGCGACGTTCACCCGGTTCCGCGAGAGCAGGAAGCCGAGGCCGCGGGACGCGTCGCGCGCCGACGACGCCGCGAGCGTCACGACGACGACGGGCGCCTCCTTGCCCTGGAACCGGTCGACCGTGCCGACCTCGATGTCGGGAAGCCCGGCGCCCGCGAGCGCACCGCGCACGGCCCACACCTGGGCGTTGTACGCCGCGACGACGAGCACGTCCGCCTGACCGAGCGGCCGCTCGCGCACGACCCCGTCGACCGTCGTCGTCCACGTGCGGCCGAGCACGCGCTCGACCTGCCGCACGACCTCGGCAGCCTCCTCGGGCGAGCGCACGGAGTTCCCCGCGTGCTCGACGAGCACCTGCTCGACGCCGGGCTCGACCCCGTCGAGGTGGCGGCCCGCGGTCGACGGGTGCGCGCGCAGCCGGTCCTCGTACGCGAGCGTCGAGACGGCGCGCGCGAGGCGCGGGTGCATGCGCCACGTCGTCGGGAGGAAGTAGCCGCGGTCGGGCGGGAGCACGCCGTGCCCGTCCGCGAGCCAGCCGAGCGCCGACCGGTCGACGGGCTCCGGGTGGCGGCCCTGGCTCACCTGCGGGAGCTGCTGCGGGTCGCCGAGCAGCAGGAGGCGCCGCGCGGCCCGTGCGACGGCGACGGTGGTCGCGAGCGAGAGCTGCCCGGCCTCGTCGACGACGAGCAGGTCGAGCGTGCCCGCCGGGAGGCGTTCGGCGGCGAAGTCCCACGCGGTGCCGCCGACGACGCGCCCGCCCGGCTCGGTCGCGAACGCGGCGAGGCGCGTGCCGTCGACCTCGTCGTAGACGGCGCGCGCGGAGGGCCCGTCGGCGGCGACCTTCTTCGCGACGCGCTCGCGCGGGACGCCGGCCCCGAGCACGACGGCGCGCAGCATGTTCTCGACCACGGCGTGCGACTGCGCGACCACGCCCACGCGCCACCCCTGCGCGACGAGCCGCGCGACGACGTGCGAGCCGACGTACGTCTTGCCCGTCCCGGGCGGTCCCTGGACGGCGAGGTAGGAGTCGTCGAGCCGCTCGACGGCGCGCGTCACCGCCGCCACGACGTCGTCGCCCACGACCGGCGGCAGGCCCGCCCCCGCCGGGTCGCCCGTGGCGGTGCCGCCGTCCGGGCCCGACGCCCCGACGAGCCGCGGCGGCCGTCGCAGCAGGACGTCGGTCGCCGCGTCGCGCGGCAGGGTCCCGGCGTCGCGCCACGTGCCGAGCGCGCGACGCGCAGCCGCCTCGGCCGCGGCCTCGAGCGGCTTCGCGCTGGGGCCGGGGGACGGCGTGAGCGCGACCGGGGTCGCGTCGAACGGCTCGGCCCCCGTGGGGAGCTGCTCGCGCACGACGAGCACGTCCCGCTCGCCGGCGGGCGTCCCGCGACGCCCGGCGTCGAGGATCGACGCGCCCGTGAGCCAGCCGCGCACGCCGTCGGCGGCCGTGCGCGCGCACGCGGGAAGCGGCGGGTCGTAGAGCGCGAACGGCGCGACGCCGACGCGCAGGTCGCTGCCCTCCGGCAGCCGGCCCACGAGCTCGAGGCGACGCGACAGCGTGCGCCGCCCCGGCTCGACCTCCCAGCCCGAGACGACGACGGCGTCCTCCACGAGGAACGCGTTGCGACGGCCCAGCCACTCGTCGGTGGGGAGCGACAGGCGCGAGTAGTGCTCGTGCCAGAACGGCTTGGCCTCGCGCCGGAAGTACCCGGCCGCCGCACCGTAGAGCGCGAGCCCGCTCTCGTCCGGGCCGCGCCGCGCCCGGTCCTCCCCGACCGCCCGCCGGATCTCCTCCTCGAGCGCCACCGCGGACGACCGCTCGCGCGGCGGGGTCGCCGCGCCCGGCGTCCCGTCCGCCCCGCCGGTCGGCGCGGCTGCCCCCGTGCCGGTCCCCGCGCCCGGGACGACCCGGGCGCGGTCCGCCACGGCGGCGGCCGCGGACCGCAGCCAGTCCGCGAGCCGCAGCGTCGACACGCAGTCGTAGCGGTTGTAGTCCGCGATCCCGCGCAGCAGGTCGTCCGCCTCGGCGTCGCGGCCCGCGTCCCGGAGCGCGGTGTACTCCGCGTATGCGACGACGGACGCGGCGCCCGTCGTCACGTCGCCCGTGCGCAGCTCGTCGCCCATGTAGAGCGGCTCGAGCCGCTTGATCGAGCGCGACCGGTCGGAGACGTGCAGGGCCTGCCGGACGACGGCGTAGAGGTCGACGAGGACGCCGTCGCGCAGCAGGTCGTCGACCTCCTCCTCGTACACGCCGTGCCGCGCCGCGATCGCGAGGAGGTGCGCGCGCTCGTAGTCGGCGTAGTGGTACACGTGCAGGTCGGGGTGCACGCGGCGGCGCGCGTTGACGTGGTCGACGAACGCGACGAGCGCGTCGCGCTCGGCCGCGAGGTCGTGCGCCCACAGCGCGTGGAAGGGCGGGCGGTCCTCGGGGGACGCCGGTCGCTCGACCCACCCGAACAGGTAGTCGATGCCCCACGTCGTCCCGCCCGCGTCCGTCCACAGCGGGTCGCCCTCGAAGTCGAAGAACAGGTCTCCCGGGCTCGGCGCGGGCAGGGCGAGCACCGGCGACGGGTCGTCGATGCGCCACGAGAGCTCGTGCGGTCCGGACGCGTCCGCCCACACGACCGTCCCGTCGGCGGGCCCCGTCCCGAGCTGCAGCGCGGCCTGCCGCCGCACGCGCGCGAACGCGGACGCGCTCATGCCGTCCGGGACGGGCGTCTCGTCCGTCGCGGCGGCGAGCTCGTCGATCGTGCGGATGCCCGCGGCGTGCAGGCGCGCGCGCTGCGACTCGTACACCCCGCCGACGAGCAGCACGTCCCGGCGCTCCTCGATCTGCGCCCGGCAGTCCTCGCACCGCCCGCACGCGAGGACGTCCGGGTCGTCCCAGGGCGCGCGCGCGTCGCGCGCCACGTGCTCGGCGGTGAGCCGCACGAGCCGGTCGCGCCGCGCGCGCAGCACCGGCAGGAGGTCCGCGAGGCGGTGCGTCGTGCGCTCGCGCGTGCCGAGGACGAGCGCGACCTGGGGGTCCACGGGCACGCCGGCGGCGAGGAGCTGGTCCGCGTACGCGGCGGCCTGGAGGAGCGCGGTCACCTTGGCGCGCCGCGCGAGCTTCGTCTCGACGACGGCGTAGCGGGCCGCGCCCGCGTCGTCCGTGCCGGTCCGCACGAGGAAGTCGGCACGGCCGTGGAAGGTCCCGTCGAACAGGGCGGCCTGGTGCACGACGTCGGCCCCCGCCTCGACGGCCGCGAGCGTGCGCGCGTGCGCGGCGACGAGCTCGTCCCACGACGCCGTGCGCGGCGGCTCGACCCGCACGACGCCCCGCCCCGTCGCCGGGTCGAACGGCCCGTGCTCGGCCTCGAGGCTCGCGAGGACCTCGCGCTCGTGCCGCGCGCCGAGAGCCGTGGCGCGCGCGAGCAGGGCGTCCTCGGCCGACTCACGGCGGGGCGCGCGGCCGAGCTGCTCGTCGAGCCGGCACAGGAGGCGGTACTCGCACTCGGCGGCGACCACGAGGTCCCCCGCGGCGTGCACGAGCACCCGCTCGCGCGGCGGGGCGCCGGCGGCGGGCCGCCCGGGCTCGGCGGTCGCCGTGGCGGTCCGCACCACCGGCTCGTCGACGAGGAACACAGACACCTCCGGGTCAGGGCCGGGGGCCGGGCCCGCGGCACGTGCGCCGCGCCGTCCACCGGTCTGGGACCGTTCTACCAGCGACCGCCCACGCCACCGGCCGGGGCTGCGCCGTTGCCCGCCACGACCCCGGGATTCGTGCCGAGGGCCACGACTCCCCTACTGTTCCCGTCGAACCCGGCGCCCCGTCGAACCCCCGCGTCCGTCGAGACCCGCATCCGTCGACCGCCCAGCGGGCGCTACCGAAGGAGGACCCATGGCCGTGCGGTTCGTGCCGCCCCCGGGGTGGCCCGTCCCCGAGGGCTTCACCCCCACGACCGACTGGCACCCGGACCCGTCGTGGCCCCCGCCCCCGCCGGGATGGGTGTTCTGGGAGGACGTCGCCGAGCCGGCCGCGCCCGCTCCCGTGCCCGAGCCGCCGGTCCTGCGCTCGACGGAGCCGCTGCCCGCGGGCGCCGTGCCCACCCGCCGCTCGCTGCGCGCCCGCTCGTCCGGCCCGACCCCCGCGGTGGGCGCCCGCTCGTCCGGCCCGACGCCCGCGGTGGGTGCCTTCGCCCCGGCGGACGCGACGCGCGTCGCGACGCTCGCCCCGGCCGCCGCGCCGGGCGTCGACGACCACCCCGTCGCGAGCTCGACGATGATCCTCCCGGCCCTCGGCGCCGCGCTCGACGACCCCGCGGCGGGCGCGCCGGCCCGTCCCGCGCCGGGCGTGGCGTCCGTCCCCGCCGGGTCCCGCTCCGGCGTCGTGCCCGTGGGCCCGACGCCCGCGGGGCCGCCCGGCGGCGCGACGTCCGGGCCGACGCCGCGCGCGACGAGCGTCGGCCCCCTGGCCCTCCCGGCGGCGGACGACGACGAGGACGGCGCGCCCGACCGGGGTCGCCGCTGGCTGGTGCCGACCGCCGTCGGGCTGGCCGGCGTCGCGGTCGGACTGCTCGTCGGCATCGGCCTCACGCTCTCGGTGCAGGGCGAGGCGCAGCGCGAGAAGGCGGAGGCGCAGCGCGTGCAGAGCGAGGTCGCGGCGGAGCGCGAGCAGCTCGAGACGGAGCGCGCGGACCTCGAGTCGCAGCGCGCCGCGCTCGACGAGGCGACGGCGCAGCTCACCGCACGCGAGGAGGCCGTGGCCCAGGCCGAGGCGGACGCCGCGCAGCGCGCGCAGGAGCTCGACGACCGCCAGAAGCAGCAGGACGAGCGCGAGAAGGAGCAGCAGAACCGGCCGGGCCGCGGGAACGGCGGCCCGGGCGGCGGCGACGACGGCGGCGGTGGAGGTGGCGGCAACGACGACGGCGGCAACGACGGCGGCTGGAACTGGGGCGACTGGAGCTGGTGAGGCCGCTGCGCGCCCGCGGTCTCCACGAACGCCTCACGGACACGTCACGGCTTCCGGTCGCGGAACGCACGTCGCTCACCGACAGTGGGAGGCGTGCTGACGCGATCCTCCTCCCACGCCCCGGACAGCGAGACCCCGATCTACGACGCGCTCGTGGTCGAGCACGAGCACATGCTGCCGCTCGTGCACCTGGGCCGGGCGCTCAGCGGGGAGATGGTCACGGTCGCGCGACCCACGGGACTGTCCCCCCGCCTCGCGCCGGCGCACGACGCCCCCGCGCTCCCGCGCCGCCGTCGCGCGGGCTGACGACCGTCGAGGCCCGCTCGCCGCGCCGCCGTCGCGCGCGCCGAGCCCGGACGGCGCCTGCGCGACGGCTCGCGCGGGCTAGAGCACGTGCGCGAGGAACGACCGCGTGCGCTCGTGCTGCGGGTCGCCGAGCACCTGCTCGGGCGTGCCCTGCTCGACGATGACGCCCTCGTCCATGAAGACCACGGTGTCCGCGACCTCGCGCGCGAACCCGATCTCGTGCGTCACGACCATCATCGTCATGCCGGACCGCGCGAGGTCGCGCATGACCGCGAGCACCTCGCCGACGAGCTCGGGGTCGAGCGCGGACGTCGGCTCGTCGAACAGCATGAGCTCGGGGTCCATCGCGAGCGCGCGGGCGATGGCCACGCGCTGCTGCTGCCCGCCGGAGAGCTGCGCCGGGTAGTGGTCCGCGCGGTCGGCGAGGCCGACGCGGTCGAGGAGCTCGGCCGCGCGGGCGCGCGCCTCGGACCTGCTCAGCCCGCGCACCTGGACGGGCGCCTCCGCGACGTTGTCGAGCGCCGTCATGTGCGGGAACAGGTTGAAGTGCTGGAACACCATGCCGATGCGCGAGCGCTGCCGCGCGACGACCTTGGGGTGCAGGCGGTGCAGGCGCGTGCGCCCGTCCTTCGTCACCTCGCGATAGCCCATGAGCTCGCCGTCGACGCGGATGCGTCCGCCGGTGATCTCCTCGAGCTCGTTGACGCAGCGCAGCAGCGTCGACTTGCCCGAGCCGGACGGTCCGAGCACGACGCACACCGAGCCGCGCGGGACCTCAAGGTCCACGCCCTTGAGCACGTGCAGGTCGCCGAACATCTTGTGCAGGCCCTCGACCTGGACCATCGGGGTCCCGGCGGCCGGGGCCGGCGCGTCGTGCGTCCCGCTCACGGGGTCACCTCCAGGAAGGGGTCGTCCTTCGTCGTGCCGGACGCGGCGATGAGGTCCTGCTTGCGGGGGCGCCGACCGCGCCCGCCCGGGCCGCGCCCGCGGCGGCCGCCCGACGTCTGCGTGCCGAACCCGCGCCCGTAGTACCGCTCGACGTAGTGCTGGCCGACCATGAGGACGCTCGTGATGAGCAGGTACCAGATGGCGGCGACCATGAGCAGCGGGATGGGCAGGAACAGCCGGTTGCCGATCGCGTTGGTCGAGTACTGCAGGTCGAGCGTGAACGGCACGGCGAGGACGAGCGACGTCGTCTTGAGCATGGAGATCGTCTCGTTGCCCGTGGGCGGCACGATGACGCGCATGGCCTGCGGCAGCACGATGCGCGTGAGGATCTTGCCGTCTTTCATGCCGAGCGCCTTCGCGGCCTCCGTCTGGCCCGGGTCGACGGACCCGAGGCCGGCGCGCACGATCTCCGCGAGGTACGCCGCCTCGTTGAGCGACAGCCCGATGAGCGCGCACACGAACGCGGTGAACAGGTCGGCGGTGCGGAACTCGAAGAACTCGGGGCCGAACGGGATGCCGAGGCTCAGGCGCGGGTAGAGCACCGAGATGAGGCCCCAGAACACGAGCTGGGTGTAGATCGGGGTGCCGCGGAAGAACCAGATGTAGCCCCAGCTCACGGCCTTCATCACGGGGTTGTCCGAGCGCCGCATGATCGCGAGCAGCACGGCGAGGACGATCGCGATGAGCATCGATCCGAACGTCAGCACGAGGGTCCAGCCCACGCCGCGCACGACCGTCACGTCGCGGAAGTAGAGCCAGACGACGTCCCACCGGAACTTCTCGTTCGTCAGCAGCGCGTTGACCGCCATCGCGGCGAGCACGAGCAGCACGACGGCGGAGACCCATCGTCCCGGGCGGGGGACGGGGCGGGCGTGGATGCGGTCGGGTACCGGGTCGTCGCCCGGCGCTCCGGCGGCGTCGCCGCCGGGTGTCCTACCGGTCATGGTGCACCTCGGGGGGTCGGGGCTCGCGGCACGAGCCGGGCCGCGCGGGCGTCGTCGCCCGCGCAGGCGTCCAGTGTGCCGGTCGCGGGCGCCGTCCGGGCGCCCGCGACACGGCGGGACTGGAGGGCGGACGGCGTCAGCCGACGGACGGGTTGAGCTCCGCCGTGTCGAGCGCGGCGTCGCCGCTGCCCCACGCGCCGAGGATCTCGGCGAGCTGGCCGCTGTCCATGAGCGACTGCAGCGCCGCCTGGATCGCCTCGGCGAGCTCGGTGTCCTCCTTCGCGACGACGACGCCCTGCGGCGCGCTGTCGAACACGTCGCCGAGCTGCTCGAGCTGGCCGCCGGTCTGCTCGACCGCGTAGCCGATGACGGGCGAGTCCGCGTAGAGGACCTGCGCCTTGCCGCCCGCGACGTTCGTCGTGGCGTCGGACTGCGAGTCGTACTGGAGGATGTCGATCTTCTCCTCGCCGGCGTCGGTGCACGCCTGGCTCTGCACGGCGATGTCCTCGTCCTGGATCGTGCCGGTCTGCACGGCGACGGTCACGCCGCACAGGTTCGCCGGGTCGACGTCGTCCGGGTTGCCCGCGGCGACCGCGTAGGCCGAGCCCGCGTTGAGGAACGCGATCATGTTCGCCTGCTCCATGCGCTCCGCGGTGATCGTGAACGAGGAGATCCCGGCGTCGAACTTGGTGCCGAGCGCGGGGATGATCGCCGGGAAGTCGGCCGACTGGACGTCGACGTCGAGGCCGAGCGTCGCGCCGACGGCCTTGATGACGTCGATGTCGAAGCCGATCGGCGTCTTGCCGTCGGCGTCGACGAACTCGGCGGGCGCGTACTCGGTGTTCGAGCCGACGACGAGCGTGCCGGCGGACGCGACGTCCTCGGGCAGGAGCGCCGCCGCCGCCTCGTCGACCTCGATCGTCGAGGGGTCGAACGACGGCGCGGCCGACGTCTCGTCGGACCCCGACGCGCCGCCGTCGGTCCCGGTCTGGGACGCGTCGGTGCACGCGGTGAGCAGGAGGGCGCTCGTCGCCGCGAGCGCGACGAGGCCGGTCAGGGAAGGCTTGCGCAGGGTCGTACGCACGGGGTTCTCTCCGATCGGGGGGTGGTCCGGGCAGGGGCAGCGTAGACACCGATCGTCTCCGTCGTGTTACGTCGGCACCCGGCCTCGCGGCTGGGGAACGTACGGGGAACAGAGGACCCGGCGGTGCGCAGCACCTGCGCACGAGTGTGAGGCCGCAGCCCCCCGCTCACCAAACCGACGGGGACATCGACGCCCAACCGTGACGAAACGCGCGCTCCCGCCGGGGCGCGAGCCGCTCAGGTGTCGCGCTCGACGGGCGCGACGTCCTCACGGTGGTCGTCCTCGCCGCCGGACGGGAGGTCGGTGCGCTCCGGCCGCGCCCGCAGGCGCAGGATCGCGGCGAGCAGCCCGCCCCAGACGACGACGATCGAGAGCACGAGCAGGGTCACGGCCTCGGCGCTCATCGAGCCTCCTCCCCCGCGGTGCCGGCCGGTCGTCGGGCGGCGCTCCCGCCCGCCGACGGCGTGCGTCCCGCGCCCTGCACGGCCTCACCCGGCGGGAACGGCGGCCACGGCACGAAGTCGTCCGGGCTGCGGCGCCAACGCATCGCGGCGAGGACGAGCGCGGCGACCACGACGAACGCGACCGTCCCCCAGCCCACGAGCGCGAGGTACCAGCCGGGGTACCCCTCGTAGCCGTCGACGAGGAGCGTGACGATCCGGGAGACGAGCATGTAGCCGAGCACGAGCGGCGCGAGCACCGCGACGAGCACCTGCCACCAGGCACCGAGCCGGAACGTCGACACGGTGTTGAGGTGGTAGCGCAGCTCGGGTCCACGGCGCAGCACCCACAGCACGAGCACCGACATGAGCACTGCGGACGCGACGATGCCGATGTTGTTGGCCCACTGGTCGGCGGTGTCGAGCGCGATGAGGCCCGTCGTCGTGGAGAACAGGGCCACGGAGATCACCGCGCTCACGACGCCGAGACGCACGGACGCCTGCCGCGGCGACCAGCCGAACTTCTCCTGGAACCCCGCCGAGACCACCTGGAGGATCGACAGGAGCGACGTGAACCCCGCCATCGCGAGGGAACCGAAGAACAGCGCGCCGAAGAACGGGCCGCCCGGCATCTGCGACACGATCGCGGGGAACGTGACGAACGACAGGATCGGACCGCTGATGCCCTCGAGCTCGCCCACGCCCACGCCCTGCTCGTGCGCGAGGAAGCCGAGCGTCGCGAAGACCCCGATGCCCGCGAGGATCTCGAACGACGAGTTGGAGAACGCGACGACGAGGCCCGGCGTCGTGAGGTTGGCGCGCCGCTTGCGGTAGGACGCGTAGGTGATCATGATCCCGAACGCGATGGACAGCGAGAAGAAGATCTGGCTGTAGGCCGCGATCCACACGTTCGCGTCCCCGAGCGCCGCCCAGTCCGGCGTGAACAGGGCGTTCAGGCCATCGGCCGCGCCCTCGAGGAAGAGCGAGCGCACCACGAGCACGAGGAACGCGACGACGAGCAGCGGCAGGAACACCATGTTGGCGCGCTGCACGCCCTTCGCGACGCCGGCCGCGAGGACGGCGATCGTCACGACCCACACCGCGACGAGCGGGACGAGCACCGACGGCACGAACTCCAGGCTCACGCCCGGGTCGGCCAGCTGGAGGTAGTCGCCCGTGAAGAACCCCGCGGGGTCGTCGCCCCAGCGCAGGTCGAACGAGAAGACGAAGAAGCTCACCGCCCACGCGATGACCGCCGTGTAGTACAGCGCGATGACGAAGCAGATCATCACCTGGAACCAGCCGAGGCTCTCGAGCCACGTCCGGATGCGCCGGAACGCCGTCGGCGCGGAGCCGCGGAAGCGGTGCCCGATCGCGTAGTCGAGGAACAGGATCGGGATGCCCGCGGTGAGCAGCGCGACGAGGTAGGGCACGAGGAACGCGCCGCCCCCGTTCTCGTACGCCACGCCGGGGAACCGCCAGATGTTGCCCAGCCCGACGGCCGAGCCGATCGCCGCGATGATGAACCCGACCTGCCCGGTCCACTCCTCGCGGGGCTTCTGCGTCGTCGGCCCTGTGCCGGCCGTTCCGGTCGTTGCCACGGTCCTCCTCGGTGCGTGCCCGCGCGCCCGGTCGTGGCGGCGCGTCGTCGGGCCGGTCGTCTCCAGTCCGACCGTAATCCAGACGGGGGTCGTGCAGCGAGCCGAGCGGGGCCGGGCGGCTCAGCCCGCCAGCAGGCGCTCGACGTACCCGCCGAGGAACCGGCCCTGCGGGTCGTACCGCTGCACGAGCTCGCCGAAGTCGTCGAACCGCGGGTACAGCCCCGCGACCGAGCCGGGGTCGTGCACGAGCGCGTGCGAGAGCTTGCCCCAGTGCGGGCGCGCGCCGAGCGGGAGGAGCGCGGACTCGACGTCGCGCAGGACGCGCGCGACGTCGTCGGCCAGGGGCTTCCACGTGAGGTGGATCCCCACGGCGGGGCCGTCGAACGGGCTGAGCCACAACGGCGCGGGGTCGGGCGCGACCGTGCGGATCTCCCCCACCTGGAGCAGCGGGGTCACGCGCGGGCCCAGGTCGCGCATCGCGGCGAACGCCTCCTGCGCGCGGGCGCGCGGCACGAGGTACTCCGACTGCAGCTCGGCGCCGTTGCTCGGCGTGAAGTCGAGGCGGAAGTGCGGCAGCCGCTCGTTCCACGGCCCGGGCTCGCCGAGCTGGGTCGTGCAGTGCACGGGGTCCACGCCCGGGAGAGGGTGCAACGGCGTGCGCGCGGGCGTGGCGCCGAAGAGCTCGGCGCGCGCGGTCCCCGCCTCGCCCGGCGCGAGGCGCGACTTGCGCCAGACCTGCTGGACGCCGTCGGGCCCCCAGTCCGTGAAGAGGCTCACCGAGTACGCCGACGCCGTGATCTCGTCGTAGTGGTCGGTCACCGCGTCCCACGGCAGCCCGACGTGCACGTCCTGACGCACGTCGAACGTCGGGACCGTCTCCAGCTCGACGCGCGTCACGACGCCCAGCGCCCCGAGCGCGACGACCGCGCCCGGGAGGTCCGCGTCCCCGCGGCGCAGCGTGCGCGCCTCGCCGTCGCCCGTGACGAGCTCGAGCCCGACGACGGCGCTCGCGAGCGACCCCACGGCGTCACCCGAGCCGTGGGTCGCCGTCGCGACCGACCCCGCGACCGAGATGTGCGGGAGCGACGCGAGGTTCGCGAGCGCGCGGCCCGCGGCCTGGACGGACCGCGTCGCGTCGCCGTACCGCAGCCCCGCCGCGACGGACGCGACGCCCGTGGCGGGGTCGACCTCGACGGGCGGGCGGCCGTCGTCGTACCGGTCGAGCGCGACGTGCGTGCCGGTCGTGTCCGCGACGTCGCCGAACGAGTGCCGCGACCCGAGCGCCTTGACGCGCCGCGAGCGCCGCACGACGTCGGCCAGCTCGCCCGGGGTCGTGGGGTGCTCGACCGCGGCGGAGGAGTACGTGAGGTTGCCGGCCCAGTTGGCGGGGCGCGAGGTCTCGGGCGTCGTCGTCACGCCCCCACCCTGCCACTCCCCTCGCCGCCGGACACGGCACGGGGTCTGGCCCCGGGGCACGCGTGCTCCCGGCGGCGGGCCCGTCGCCGGCGCAGGACGGCGACCGTGGGGTTCTCCCCACCCTCGGTCGGGGGCGTCCCGGGCTCTGGCGAAACGGACGAAGCGGTGGGATCGAGACATGACCACCAGCGCGTACCCACGGACCGCGACGCAGCGGTCCCGCCGCCCATCCTCCGCCCCGGCCCCGGACGACCCCGGGCGGCTCCCCCGCGGCGGGCTCGCCGCGTTCTGGGCGCTCGCGTTCGGCCTGTCGTGGACCTCGTGGGGAGCGGCGTGGCTGCTCGGCGGCGACCTCGCGGACCCCGCCGTCCTCGCGCTCTTCGCGCTCGGCGGCTTCGGCCCGACGCTGGCCGCGCTCGTGCTCCGGGTCGCGGGTCGCCGCAGCCCCCGGGCCGCGCGCTGGACGGCGGCCGGGCGGTGGCTCCCGGCCGCCGTCGGGGTCGGCGCCGCGCCCGCGGTCGTGACCGCGCTCGTCGTCCCGCTGCTCGGCGGCCCGACGGCGGACCTCGCGGCCGGGGCGGCGGCCGTCGCCGCGGCGGGCGGCCCGCTCCTGTTCGCCGTCGTCTCGCTGTGCGCCGGCCCGCTCTCGGAGGAGGTGGGCTGGCGCGGCTACGCGCAACCGCGCCTGCGCCGCCGGCTCTCGCCGCTCGCGACGTCGGTCGTGCTCGGCGCGGTGTGGGCGGTCTGGCACCTGCCGCTGTTCGCGCTCACGGGGACGTGGCAGGCGTCCCTCGGTCTGGCGAGCGTCGAGGCGGCGCTCTTCCTGCTCGCGATGGTCCCGCTGTCGAGCGCGTACTGGCTCGTCAGCGAGCGCCTGCGCGGCGGGGTGCCGGCGGCCGTCGTGCTGCACCTCGTGGGGAACGCCGCCCTGACGTTCCTCGCCGTCACGTCACCCGTCGCGATGGCGGTCTACGTGGGGGTGATCGTGCTGACGGCCGTGCTCGTGCACCTCGTCACGCGCCCGGGTCCGCCCCGGCACTGACCCCGGGCGCCGGGGCACCGCGCCCCCAGTGCGCACGCACCGCGTCCGCCTGGGCGGCGAACGCCGCCTCCTCCGCGGGCGACGGCGCCCGACGCCACTGCGGCTCGAGGACGACGTCGCGCGTCCCGACGACCCAGCGCCACCGGCCGACCACGACGCCGTCGACCGCGATCGCGTGGATGAAGGACCCGCGCCGGTCGCCGAGGTCGACGCCGTCGGCCACGACGACCCCGCGGGACTCGCCGTAGGACACGAAGAGCTCGTCGTAGCTCTGCAGGAGGTCGACCACCGGGGCGGCCGGGTCGCCGTCGGGCGCGACGGCGCCCGCGAACGACTCAGGTGCGAGCACCCGTGGGTCGGCGTCGGCGAGCCGCCACAGGGTCGCGCCGTCCAGCGCGCCCGCGCCCGGGACGGCCACGACCTCGTCGCCGAGCAGGTCGAGCGCGTGCCGCACGTCCGTGAGCGTGAACCCCGACCACTGCGCGACGTCCTTGACCGTCGCGTACGCGCGGCTCGCGAGGTAGCGGCGCAGCAGCTCGACGAGCGCGGCGTCCCGGTCGAACCGCTCGCCGAGCGGGCCGTAGCCCGGCGGCACGCGGTCGTCGAACGCGGCGAACGTCTGCTGCTTCCCGTCGAGGGGACCGCTGATCAGCAGCCGGTCGAGCTCGGCGTGCGCGAGCACGTACCCGAGCGCGAGTCCCTCGAGCGGGCGCCCGTGGGCGGCGAGCAGTCCGGCGAGCTCGCGCCGGGTGCGGGGCCGCTCCTGCACGGCCGCGACGACGAGGTCGATCTCCGCCGCGTGCCCGGCGGTGCCCACCTGCCGGTACATCGTCCCGTTGGCCTGGTGCACGCGCGGCGCGCTGAGCTCGAGGAGCCAGCGGGCGTCGTCGGGACGCAGGAGGTGCCACGTGGGGCGCAGCACGTGCGTGCGGACCACCTCCCCGCGGTCGCAGGCCGCGGCGGCCCCGGCCGCGCCGGGCCGCGCGTCCGGCCGCAATCGCCGCGTGAGGCCCCACAGCGCGGGGTGGAACTCCTGGCCCTGCACCGCGACGAGGTGCCCGACCGCGCTCGGGACGTCGGGCAGGTCGGGCGACCGCAGGCGCTGCGCGGCGAGGCGCGCCGCGAGCACGTGGCGTCCGTCCACGGGCGCCACGCTCACCGCACCGCCCCCGGCCCTGCCGCTGCCGCTCACGACGCCACCAGGTCCTCGGCGACGACGTCCGTCCCGGTCACCGCGACCCGCACGCCACCCTCGACGGGCGCCACGGAGTCCAGCGTGACGCCGTCGGGCAGGTCGAGCGGGACGCGCAGGTCGGACAGCGCTCCCGCGATCCCGGACGGCAGGTCGTCCACCGAGACCGTGCCGAGGCCCGTGCGGACCGCGACGACGTCCACGGCGAGCTCGGCCGGACCGGAGACGCGGGGCGTCACGTCGACCGTGATCTCCGCACCGAACAGGTCGAACCCCAGCGACAGCACGTCGGCGGAGGAGGTGACGGCGACGTCGAGGCCCGACTGCTCCGCGACGACCTCCTGCAGCGACTC
Organism: Cellulosimicrobium composti; assembly: GCF_010287905.1. NCBI lineage: Bacteria > Bacillati > Actinomycetota > Actinomycetes > Micrococcales > Promicromonosporaceae > Cellulosimicrobium > Cellulosimicrobium composti. The sequence goes on along the minus strand of NZ_JAAFAN010000009.1, from coordinate 31,447 downwards.
GGCCGCGATGACGCCCGACGCCGCGCCCGACGCGATGCGGTACGGCTCGGAGGTGCCGACGCCGTCGGCCTCGACCCTCAGGTCGGAGATCGCGTAGCCGCCGAACGACGCCGTGTCCGCGGAGCCGGTGACGTGCGTCAGCTCGCCGCGCAGGAGCTGGGTGAGGAACGGGAAGCCCGTGATGTCGATCTGCGCCCCGGTGACGTCGTCCGCCTGCTGCTCGAACGCGGTCACCGCACCGCGCTCCGCGGCGCCGACCGCGACCCGGTCCGCGACGACGGCCACCGCCACGAGCGCCACGAGCGTCACGAGCAGTCCCACCAGTCGCCTCATGGCCCCCACCCTAGGTCCGCCGAGCACGACCTTGCTGTCGTTCTCGGGCTCCTCGCGGCAGCAACCTCGTGCTCGACGCGGGGTGTCGTCGTTCTCGACCGGGACGTAGATTGCCCGGCATGACCTCACCCCGTCACCCGTACCGCATCGGCGTCCAGCTCCAGCCGCAGCACGCGGAGTACGCCCAGGTCCGCGACGCCGTGCTGCGCGCCGAGGACCTCGGCGTCGACGTCGTCTTCAACTGGGACTAGTCCAAACCCCCCGAAACCGTCCGGTTGGTCCAGACATCGGCAGGGTTGACTTTGTTGGGTGCGCTGGGCAGTGGGGCTCTTGGACCGCTCGACAGGGCGGCAGACAAGTCCTCATGCCAAGCGTTTTCGGCATGCATCGCGAGAACACGCATTTGAAGAGTGGACAGGCAGAGTTCAAACCACTTAGAGATCGCTTCTCCCAACGGCTCCTCTGCGTGCATCCGAAGGCCCTGCGACAAATCCGGGTCCGTAGTGGCCACAGCGGCTATCAGCGGCGCATACATCTGTTTGACATCATCACGGGCTAACTCGTGGTCGAGGTCGTGTGCAATGCGATTCCGAACTGCGTTCATGGCGCGGAGTGCACTAGCGTAATTCTCAACCAACCCCAGGGCTTCTGCAAGATTGACCTTGCGAGAAAACGACTCCTTGGCGATGTTCAACACTTCTGCTCGAACCAGCGCTTGATCCAAGTATGAGTTAAGGCACCGCTCTACCCACAGATGTCCCTTGAGGAACGCGGCAAGTCGGTTCGGCTCGTCATACACATGTGCCCGGAAGAGGGCGTAGTCGAGAGGCTCCATGAGGAGACGCTAGTGCACCAGGTGCGCATCGGAACTTGACCAACTGGGACCACTTCTTCCCGCTCACCGGCGACCCCGACGGCAAGCACTTCGAGTGCTGGACCATGCTCGGCGCGTGGGCCGAGCAGACCGAGCGCGTCGAGATCGGCGCCCTCGTCACGTGCAACAGCTACCGCAACCCCGACCTCCTGGCCGACATGGCGCGCACGGTCGACCACATCAGCGGCGGGCGTCTGATCCTCGGGATCGGGGCGGGCTGGTTCGAGAAGGACTACGACCGGTTCGGGTACGAGTTCGGCACCGCGGGCGCGCGCATCGCGGACCTCGCGCAGGCCCTGCCCCGCATCAAGGCCCGGTGGGCGGAGTCGAACCCCGCGCCGACGCGCGACATCCCCGTCCTCGTGGGCGGCGGCGGGGAGCGCAAGACGCTGCGCGTCGTGGCCGAGCACGCCGACGTCTGGCACTCGTTCGGCGACGCGAGCACGCTCGCACGCAAGAGCGCGATCCTCGACGAGCACGGGCAGGCCGTCGGCCGCGACACCGCCGCGCTCGTCGAGCGCTCGGTCGGCGTCTCCCGGCCGCCGTCGGAGTCCGCGGACGCGCTCGTCGCCGCCGGCGCGACCCTCTTCACGGTCGGCACGAGCGGCCCCGACTACGACCTCTCGCTCGTGCGCGAGTGGGTCGCCTGGCGCGACGCCCACGCCTGACCGTCCCGCCGAGCACGGGGTTGCTGTCGTTCTGGCGCGCCTGGCGGCACCAACCCCGTGCTCGACCGCGAGCCCGTGACCGGCGTCTCAGCATCCGATCACGTCGGCCGTACGGGAACACACGACGCACCTCGCGCGGTTGGCCCTGTCATGTCCTCCACGCCACCCGCGACCACGGCGCCGACCGCGCCCGTCGCCCCGCCGGGCACCCCGTCCGCCACGAGCCCCGCCGCCGACCGCTCCGGGCGCATCAGCGCGGGCCTCGTCCTGCTGCTCTCCGCGCTCACCGCGGTCGGCCCGCTGACGATCGACCTGTACCTCTCCGCGTTCCCGCGCATCGTCGACGAGCTCGGCACGACCGAGTCCCGCGTCCAGCTCACCCTCACCGCGACGCTCGCCGGGCTCGCGATCGGACAGCTCCTCATCGGGTCGGTGTCCGACGCCGTGGGCCGTCGTGCGCCGCTCCTCGTCTCGCTCGCCGTGTACGTCGCCGCGTCCGTCGGCATCGTCGTCGCCGGGTCGGTCGCCGCGCTCACCGGACTGCGGTTCGTCCAGGGCCTCGCCGCGGCCGCGGGCATGGTGCTGTCGATGGCGATCGTGCGCGACTCGTTCGAGGGCTACCGGATCGGCAAGGTCATCGCCCGCCTCATGCTCGTGGTCGGCGTCGCGCCGATCCTCGCGCCGACCATCGGCGCGCAGTTCCTGCGGTTCGGGTCGTGGCGCGGCATGTTCGTCGCGCTCGCCGCCGTCGGAGCGCTGCTGTTCGTCGTCGTGCTGCTCCGCCTGCGCGAGACCCTGCCCGCGGAGCGCCGACGCTCGGGCGGGACCACCGCCGCGCTGCGCTCGTACGGGTCGCTCCTCGGCGACTGGTCGTTCATCGGCCTCGCGCTCATCGCCGGCTTCTACATGGCCGCGATGTTCACGTACATCTCCGCCTCGACGTTCGTGTTCCAGGACTTCTTCGGCATGTCCGCCCAGCAGTACGCGGTCGTGTTCGGCGTCGGCGCCGTGTCCGTCACCGCGGGCAGCCAGATCAACGGCGCGCTCGTCGGCCGCGTGGCGCCCGAGCGGATCCTCCAGGCGGCCGTCGCCGCAGGCTTCGTGCTCTCGGGCGGGCTGCTCGTCGCCGCGCTGGCGGGCGGCGGGCTCGCGTGGCTCGTGCCGCTCATCGTGCTCACGCTCGGCACCGCCGGCTTCGTCATGCCGTCCGTCCCCGCGATCGCGCTCGAGCGCAACGCCCACCGGGCCGGGAGCGCGGCCGCGCTCATCGGCGCCTTCCAGTTCGGCGTCGGCGCGGTCATCGCCCCCGTCACGGGACTGCTCGGCGGCTCGCCGCCCGTGACGATGGCCGCGGTGATGTTCGGCGTGATCGTGGTCGCAGGCGCCGTGCTCCTCGGCCTGCGCCGCACGTTCGGGGCCCGCGTGCCCGACGACGCCGCGGACGCCCTCGGCGCGCACGGCACCGACGGCGCCGCGACCGCCGGGACGACGCCTGACGTGACGACGACCGGGGCCACGACTGACCCGACGACGACCGGGGCCACGACGACTGACGCGACGACGACCGAGGCGGTGACGGCGGCGGCGACCGTGCGGGACCCCGCCGTCGACGTGCCGGACGACCCCGCGGCGCTCGCCGAGACGACGGTGCTGGCCGACCGACGCTCCTGACCCGGCCCACGGCGTCCCGCCGAGCACGAGGTTGCACGCTGCCGAACACGGGGCTGCTGACGCTATCCGCTCGATAACGACAGCAACCCCGTGTTCGGCGGGGAAGGATGGGTGGATGACGCCCGACGACCCCGGCTACCCGCACGCGGCCCGCAGCGCGCCGACCCTCGCCGCGCTCGACGCGCACCTCGTCGACTGCCGCGCGTGCCCGCGGCTCGTCGCGTGGCGCGAGCACGTGGCCGAGGTCAAGCGGGCGTCGTTCCGCGACGACGACTACTGGGCCCGGCCCGTGCCCGGGTTCGGCGACGAGCGCGCGGGCATCCTCGTCGTGGGGCTCGCACCCGCGGCGCACGGCGCGAACCGCACCGGGCGCATGTTCACCGGCGACCGCAGCGGGGACTTCCTCTTCGCGGCGATGCACCGCACGGGCCTGGCCAACCAGCCGACGTCGGTCTCGGCCGACGACGGCCTGCGCCTCACCGGGATCCGCGTCACCGCGCCCGTGCGGTGCGCCCCTCCGGACAACAAGCCCACCCCCGAGGAGCGCGGCCGCTGCGGGCCGTACCTCGCGCGGGAGGTCGAGCTGCTCGGGGCGACGGTGCGCGTCGCGGTCGTGCTCGGCGGCTTCGGCTGGCAGGCGCTGCTGTCGACGCTCGCCGAGCAGGGCTGGGACGTCCCGCGGCCACGCCCCCGGTTCGCCCACGGCGCGGAGGTGACGCTCCGCCGAGCCCCCGGCGCGGCGGGCGACGACCGCGGCACGGCCGGCGACGACCCTGGCGCATCACCACACGACGGTCCCGGCGCGGTGCCCGACGGCGGTCCCGGCGGCCCGGCGCAGACCCTCACCCTGCTCGGGTGCTTCCACGTGAGCCAGCAGAACACGTTCACCGGGCGGCTCACGCCGCAGATGCTCGACGACGTGCTGCTCCGGGCGCGTGACCTCGCCGGGCTCGGCGCGCCCCGGCTGCCTCGCGACCGCCGGTCGTGACCGACCTCCTGGCCGGCGGCGCCCGACCGACGACGCCTAGCCGCCCTGCCGGGCCGCGGTCGCCGGCGACTGCCGACGCGGCTCGTCCGCCCAGCGGCGACGCTCGGCGACGCGCGGCGCGACGCGGCCGATCAGCCGGAGCTGCTCGCGACGCACGATGACCTCCATGCGCCGCAGCTCACGCTCGAGCGGGGACGATGCTGCTGACATTGCTGCTCTCCTTCGACGGCTCCGGCGGCGGTCCTTCCGGCTCCGCCCCGGTGGTGACGCGCGGCGACCACGACTCCGGTCGCCGCTCCCCCGTACGGAGAGACCGGCGCGCGGCCGTTTCGTGACATCCGCCGTCGGACGAGAGCCGGGCCGTCGCACGCGCGGGGCCGAGCGGGCGGCACGCCGACGCGTGCCGAGCGGCCTGCCCGCGCAGTGCTAGGCCGTCGGCAGCCCGGACTCGTCGTACTGGTCGACGAACTCTCCCGTCGGCGGGATCGGCGTGACGACGTCGACGAGCACGCCGTTCGGGTCGGCCGTGATGAAGTGCCGCTGCCCGAACGCCTCGTCGCGCAGCGAGTGCAGGATCGGCAGGCCGGCGGCGACGAGGCGGGCGTGCACGGCGTCGACGTCGTCCACCTCGAGGGTGAGCAGCAGGCCGCCCGCCCGCCCCCGGGCGCTCTCGGGGATCGTCTCGTGATCGCCGTCGAGCACGCCGAGGTTCACCGCCTCGTCGTGCGCGGACTGGAGGTGGACGTACCAGTCGCTCGTGAAGAGCGGCCGGAAGTCGAGGTGCTCGGCGTAGAACGCGACGGTCGCCGCGACGTCCCCGGTCATGATCACCGGGTACCAGCTCGTGATGTGCACGGTTCTCTCCTCGTCGGTGGGTGCGATCCGATCACAAACAAACAGGCTGTCTGTCGGTTCAGCATGACGTACAGTCTGTCGGTATGCAAGAGGGCCGCCGTACCAACGCCGAGCGGACGCTCGCCACCCGCACCGCGCTCGTCGACGCCGCCCGTCGGCTGTTCGTCGAGGCCGGGTACGCCGCGACGTCGACGCCGCGGATCGCGACCGCCGCGCGCGTCACCCGTGGCGCGCTCTACCACCACTACGCCGACAAGCGGGACCTGTTCCGCGCCGTCGTCGAGGCCGAGGCCGAGGCCGTCGCGCGCGAGATCGAGGACCGGGCCCGGGCGACGGACCGCCCCGGCGCGTCCGCGCCGGACGCCCGCGCGATGCTCGTCGAGGGCGCGCGGGCCTACCTCGACGCGATGGCCGTCCCGGGCCGCACCCGCCTGCTGCTCGTCGACGCCCCGGCCGTGCTGGGGACCGCTGAAGCGGACGCGCTCGACGCCCGGTTCGCGCGCCGCACGCTCCGCGCCGGTCTCGCGGCCGCGCTCGACGCACCGGCTGCCCGCACGGAGGCCGAGCCGGCCCCCGCGGGCGGGGGCGACGCTGCGGTCGGCGACGACCTCACCCACGACGACCGGCTCGACGCGCTCACGCTCCTGCTCTCCGCCGCGTTCGACCGGGCGGCGCTCGCGCTCGACGCGGGCGCCCCGCCGCGGCCCGTGCGCGCGGCAGTCACCGAGCTCGTGGACCGGGTGTGCGCGCCGCCAGCCACTCGATGACGCCCGCGCGCGTGCGCTCGTGCTGCTCGACCGCGAGCCCTGCCTCCAGCACCCAGCGCAGCGGCCGGCGCCGGAAGTGCTCGCCCGCGAGCGGCACGCTCACGACCTCCGCCGCGGCCTGCAGGACGCGCACCGGCCACGCCGTCGACGACACGTGGTCGGCGAGCACGAGCAGCCCGCCCGGCCGCAGCACGCGGACCATCTCGGCGAGCGCCGCACGGCGGTCCGGCACCGCGCACAGCGAGAACGTGCAGACCACGGTGTCGTAGGCGTCGTCGGGCAGGTCGAGACGTTGCGCGTCCCCGAGGCGCAGGTCGACGTCGACCCCCAGCTCCGCGGCCCGGCGCCGCGCGACCGCGAGCATGCCGGGGCTCCACTCGACGCCCGTGAGACGGCCGTCGAGCACGGCGGAGGGGTAGTGCGCGAGGTTGAGGCCCGTGCCGATCGCGACCTCGAGCGTGTCGCCCGACGCGAGGCCGCACACGCGAGGACGCACGTCCGGGAACATCCGCCGCTCGGCCGCCGCCATGCCGCGGTCGTAGGCGCCCGCCTCGCGGTCCCAGCGCCGTCGCAGCCGCGCCGCGCGCGCCGCTGCCCGCTCCCCGAGGGTCCGACCAGCCATGGGTGCTCCCTCCGACGCACCGGTGCCCGCGCTGCGCGGCGGCGACCTGCTCACCGCGCGCGACGGACCGCCCTCCCGGTCACGCTCGCACGGTGAGGGTGCTCCCGCCTCCGGGCACGCGCCGGACCTCGATCCGCTCGGCGACGGACTGCTTGAGCGCCTCCACGTGGGAGACGACGCCGACGACGCGCCCGCCCGCCCGCAGCCGGCCGAGCGCGGACAGCACGGCGTCCAGCGTCTCGGGGTCGAGGCTCCCGAACCCCTCGTCGACGAACAGCGTCCCGAGCTCGACCCCGCCCGCCTCGGCCGTGACGACGTCCGCGAGCCCGAGGGCCAGGCACAACGACACGTAGAAGGTCTCGCCGCCGGAGAGCGTGCGTGGGTCCCGCTCACGCTCGGTCACGTGGTCGAGCACCTTCATGGCGAGACCGCGCTTGTGCGCGCGCACGTCCTCGCGCGTCGCGCTGCGCACGAGCTCGTACCGACCGGACGACATCTCGGCGAGGCGCTCGTTCGCGGCCGCGACGACGTCCTCGAACCGCTGCACGAGCACGAACGTCGCGAGCGACAGCGCCTGGGCGTTGTCCCCGGCGCCGCCCGCGAGGGCCGCCATGCGCGTGACCGGCCCCGCGTCCTCCCGGGCGCGGAGCCACGCCTCGACGGCGGCGCCGATCCCGTCGGCCCCCTCGCGCGCCGCCTGCGCCCGGCGCGCGACGAGCTCGTGGCTGCGGGCGGCGGCACCCGCCGTCGCCTCGGCCTCCGCGACCGCGGCGCGCGCCGCGGCGACGTCCGGGCGCGCGTCCTCGGGGAGCGCGGCCAGGGCCGGGTCGGCGAGCCCGGCGGCGGTCGCCGCGCGCGTGGCGTCGTGCTCCGCGACCCGGCGCGCGAGCGCCCGGCGGTCGGCGTCGTCGAGCACGGCGGCGAGCGCCTCGGCGACGTCGGCGAACCCGGACCCGTCGAGCAGCGCGTCGAGCTCGACGGCGCGGTCGGCGCGCGACCGGTGCGCGGCGGCGACGGCGCTCGTCGCGTCGGCGAGCACGTCGATCGTCCGCACGCGGTCCTCGAGCGCCGCGGCGAGGACGGCGACGGGGTTCCGCGCCCCGGGCTCCGCAAGGGGGTCGGGCAGGCCGTCGAGACCGACGTGGCGCCCGGCCGTCTCGAGCTCGGCCCTGACCTCGGCGCGGTCCGCGGCGAGCGCGGTCTCGAGCTCGTCGAGGCGCGCGGCACCGGCCGCGATCGACGCGGCGAGCTCGCCCGCGCGCTCCTGGAGGGCGTCCGTCCCGGCGTCGAGGGCCTCGAGCTCGCGCTCGGCGTCCGCGCGCTCGCGCGCCGCGTCGCGGGCGGTCGCGACCGACACGTCGACCTCCACGACGCGTGCCGCCGCCTCCTCGGGCGTGAGGCCCTCGGCGTCACGACGGCCGGACGCGAGGCGCTCGGCGAGCACCTGGACCCGAGCGGACGCGTCGTGCAGGGACCACTCCGCCTCGGTCCGGGCGCGCTCGGCGCGCTCGACGTCCTCGGCCGCGGGGTGGTCCGGCGCCAGCGGCGCGGGCTGCGGGTGCTCCGTGCCCCCGCACACCGGGCACGGCTCCCCGGCGTCGAGCCCGGCGGCGAGCTCGCCCGCGAGGCCCGCGATGCGCGCGGAGCGGACCCGCGCCTCGTGCTCGACGGCGGCACGGGCCGCGGCGGCGGCACGGGCCCGCTCCTCCTCGGCCGCCTCGACGTCGTCCGCGAGGGCTGCCGCCTGCGTCGCCGCGACCTCGACCGCGCGCGCCCGGAGCAGCCGCTCCTGCAGGACCCCGAGGTCCCCGGCCGCCTCGGCGAGCGCGGCGACGCGGGTCCGCAGCGCGTCGCGCAGCGTCGGACGGTCGGCGAGCTCGGCCAGGACGCGCTCGCGCTCCTCGGTCGCGTGCGCGAGGTCCTTCCGGGCGTCGGCGAGCTCGCGCTCGCGCACCGGGAGCGAGGCCCCGACGGGCACGAGGCGCGCGGCGCGCACGGCCGCCGTCGCGACGTCGGCCCGCAGCGCCTCGACCGTCGTGGCGTCCGCGTCGGCGAGGTCGGGCGGGAGCCCGGTCCGGGCGAGCGCGAGCCGCTCGTGCGCGGCGTGCAGGGCCTGGTCGGCGCGCGCGAGACCCTGGGCGGCGGGCGCGACGACGGCCGCCCGGGCCGCGGCGTCGACGCGCCGACGGTCCTGCGCCACCTCGTCCTCCGCACGGTCGAGACGCTCCTGCTCGGCGCGCAGCCGTGCCCGCCGCTCGACGCCCTCCGCGAGGGCGCGCTCGGCCTCGAGGCGGTCGCGCGCCGCGACGAGGGCCGCGTTCGCCGCGACCTCGCGCTCGGCGAGGCGGTCCGCCTCCTCCTCCAGCCGCGCCACGTGGGCGAGCGCGATCGCGTGGACGCCGGGCCGCTCCTCGGCCACGTCCGTCGCGCCCGCCACCCCGGCCGCGTCCACCGCGCCCGCGTCCGTCCCGGCCGCGCCCGTCCCGACGGCACGGGTCCCGGCTGCCACCACCGCGGCGGCGCGCGCGACGTCCGCGTCGTCGGCCTGCCGGAGCAGCGTGTCGTCCTGCGCCGCCTCGCGCAGCCGCCGCGCGTCGTCGGGCGTGAGCCCGCTCGCGCCCGCGAACCGCTCGACCGCGCCGGTGACGCCCTGGCGGGCGGCGTCGATCCCGGCGCGGGCCCCGCGCGCGAGCTCGGCGAGGCGCGCCGCGGCACGGTGGTAGAGCTCGGTGCCGAAGACCTTCTGCAGCAGCACGGCGCGGTCCTCGGGCTTCGCGCGCAGGAAGGTCGCGAACTCGCCCTGCGGCAGCACGACCGTCTGCACGAGCTGTCGGCGGTCGAGCCCGACGATGCGACGGATCTCGTCGCCCGCCTCGTCCAGGCGCGACGACAGGAGCTCTCCGGGCGGGTCGTCCGCGTCGTCCCCGGGCTCGGGGACCGCGGCCAGGCGCCACAGGCGCACCGACGCCTGCTGGACGGTCGTGCCCGTGCCGCGCTTCTTGGGGCGGCGGTACTCGGGCGTGCGCCGCACGCGGTAGACGCCCGACGGGACCTCGAGCACGAGGTCGACGAACGACTCGACGTCCGGCCCGGCGAAGGCCGAGCGGAGGCGGTCGTCGCTCGCGGACTCCGACGCGACCTTGCCGTAGAGCGCGAACACGATCGCGTCGATGACGGTCGACTTCCCGGCGCCCGTGGGGCCGTCGAGCAGGAAGATGCCCGACGCGCCGAGCGACGCGAGGTCCACGTGGTGGCGGCCCGCGAAGGGGCCGATCGCCTGGAACGTGAGCGAGTGCAGGTGCATCAGGCGCTGCGCTCCTCGGCGAGCGCGAGCTCGAACGCCTCCCGCAGCACCGCGACCTCGGCGTCGCTCGGGGCGTGGCCCGAGACGTGCTCGACGAAGTCGCGCGCCACGTCGAGCGGGTCGCGCCCGGGCCCGACGGCGGTCACGACCTCCCGCTCAACAGGCCGCGGCGGGCGGTGGGTCACCTGGAGCGCGTGCGGGAAGCGCGCCCGGACCCGCGCGTAGAGCTCGGCGGGGCGGACGGCGTCGGTCACGACGACGCGCAGCCAGTCGTCGACGTGGGGCTCGCCCGCGGCGCCGAGCAGCTCGTCGAGCGTGGCCGTGACGTCGGCGAGCCGGCGAGGCACGGGTGCGGGGACGAGCTCGACCGCCGCGTCCGGGTCCGCGGCGAGCCGCGCGAGGTCCACGAGCGTCGTGGACTTGCGCTGGTGCTGCTCCGAGAACGAGAAGGCGAGCGGCGAGCCGGAGTAGCGCGCGACGGTCCGGCTCGCCGCGCCCGCGCGCTCGACGTGCGGCACGGTGACGCGCTGCGGTCCGTGCAGGTGCCCGAGCGCGACGTAGTCGACCCCCCACCCGCCGAACGTGGCCGCCGGCACGGCGTCGACCCCGCCGACGCGGATGTCCCGCTCCGACTCCGACGCGAGACCGCCCACGACGAACGCGTGGCCCGACACGACGGCCCGCACGCCCGGGTCCGCCGCGCGCCGCCGGGCGAGGTCCGCGCCGACGCGGCGCATCGCGGCGCCCATGACGGCCTCGTGGGACCGGGCGAGCGGCCGCGGCGCGGCGTCGCCCTCCCCCTCGCCCTCGGGGGTCTCGGCGAGCGCGTGGCGCGCGGCGTCGGGGTCGAGGTACGGCAGCGCGTAGACCAGCAGGGGCGATCCCGCGTCCCCGGCCCGGGGTGGAAGGACGACGGGCGACCCGACGTCGGCCAGGCGCGCCCGCAGGTGGACGCCCGGGCGCATGACGCGGTCGCCGAACCCGAGCCGCACGGCGGAGTCGTGGTTGCCCGGCGTGACGACCACGTGCGCGTGCTCCGCGAGCCGCGCGAGCGCGTCGGACAGGAGGGCGACCGCGTCCACGGGCGGGATCGCGCGGTCGTACACGTCACCCGCGACGACGACGGCGTCGACGCCCTCGGTGCGGGTCAGCTCGACGAGGTGGTCGAGGTGCGCGGCCTGGTGCTCCAGCAGGTCGACCCCGTGCAGCGTCCGCCCGAGGTGCCAGTCGGACGTGTGCAGGATGCGCATGCCCGCACCGTACCGGCCGGGTCCCACAGCCCCCGGGACGCGGGAGCGGGGCGCGCGGGGGGCAGGGTCAGACGGCGCCGACGGCCTCGATCGGGCCGGTCGCGGCGCCGCTCCGCTCGACCGGGATGCGCCCGCCCATGCCGATCATGTCCAGGAGCTCGACGATGCTCGGCGACGGGTCGCGCAGCACGACCTCGCGACCGTCCTCCTCGCCGAGCATGTAGAGCTGGATGATGAACGCGATGCCCGACGAGTCGATGAAGGTCACGTCCGCCACGTCGACCGCGACGGGGCCCGGCGTGTCGAGGACGTACGACATCGCCTCGCTCGCGCGGTCGCGCAGGGCCGCGTCGATCTCGCCCCACATCCTCACGACCACGCCGCCGTCCGCCGGGGCGTAGACGATCCCGCTCGCCCGGTCGATCGCGCTGCCTGTGTCCACGGGTCTTGCTCACCGTCTCTCGAGTCGTCGTGCGTGCTGTCGGCCGTCCCTCCGGACAACGTCCGGCGGTGACGGGTCTGTTCCCGTGCGTCCCCGCGAGGCTCCGTGCGGTCGCTCACGGTCGCCGTCCCCGGCGGCCGTCGCGCCGGGCGACCGTGACCGGAGCACCATGAGTGTGCACCCCGCGCGCGTCGCGCACCAGCCCGGGGACGTGACGGCACGCCACCTTCCCCCGAACCCTCACAACAGCGCGGGACGTGCGCGCGGGACGCCCGCTAGGCGGGGTCGGTGACGTCGGCGACCTGCGCGCCGAGCGCGCCGACGAGCGCGCGCCCGTCGACCGTCGCGGCGACGCCGTGCGCGCCGCCGCCGATCGACACGAGGCGCTGCCCGCCGTCGCCGCCCGTCGCGTCGCCCGCGACGTCGACCTCGTCGGCGCCCGCGTCCGCGACGACGCGGACGTCCGCGACCACGGGCCACGCGTGCGTCGCGCCGAACGGCGTGATCGTGCCGCGCTCGTAGCCCGTGACGTCGCGCGCGACCTCCTTGTCCGGCAGGGACAGGCGCGAGACGCCGAGGAGAGCGCGCAGCTTGGGCCACGAGATCTGACGGTCGCCGGGGACGAGGACGAACAGGTAGTCGTCCTCCGCGCGCCGCACGACGATCGTCTTGAGCACGCGCGAGGGGTGCACGCCGCGCGCGGCGGCGGCCTCCTCGAGCGACCCCACGCGCCCGTGGCGCGTGATCGTGAAGTCGATGCCCGACGCCTCCAGCGCCGCGAGGGCGCGCTCGCTGCTCATGGGACCGACCCTACCCACCCGGTGTCCCGCGCGACCGGCCCGGGAGTCAGACGTCGTCGAACTCCGTGACCACGGTGCGCCAGTACTCCGCGCCGTCGCGCGTGCGGTGCACGAGGCCGGCGTCGACCATCGCGCGCCGCAGCGACACCGGGTCGGCGGCGCGCGCCGCGAGCCGCTTCGTCAGGGTCAGCTCGGTGACGGGCTCCTCGAGCGGGAGGACCTGCGACGCGAGGAACCGCACGACGAGCTCGCGGTCGCGCAGGCGCTTGGGCGTGCGGAGCAGGCGCCCGTCCGTGAGGAACCGCTCGGGTCCCGTCGGCCGCGGGGCGGGCGACGTCGCGAGCAGGGCCGCGAACCGCTCGGGCGCGGCCCGCAGGAGCCCGTCCTCGCCCCGCACGACGACCCCCGCGGCGAGGAGCGGGGCGAGCCGCCGCCGCTCGTCCGTCGTCAGCGCCGCCTCCGCGGGACCCTCCGTCACCACGCGCGCGAGCACCCGCAGCCGGCCCTCGTCCGCGAGCGACGCCACGACCTGCTTCCACGCGTTGTCCGACCCACCGGTCCGTCCTTCGTCCACGCTCCCGACCCTAGGCGCGCCGGGCGGGACGCGGCCAGCGCGTTCCCCGCGCCACGCGGTCCGGCCCCGGCTACGCCGTCACGACAGGTGCACGACGTCCCCCGTCCACCGCCGGCGCAGCCAGCGGTCGTGCGACGCCACGACCACCGCGCCCGGCCACGCGTCCACCGCCTCCATGAGCTCGTCGGCGAGGGTCAGCGAGACGTGGTTCGTCGGCTCGTCGAGCAGCAGCACGTCCGGCGCCTGCGTCACGAGCATCGCGAGCACGACCCGGCGCCGCTGTCCGACCGACAGCACGGCGAGCGGGCGGTCGAGGTCGCGCGGCGCGAGGAGGCCGTGCGCGTCGACGGCCGCGTCGCGCGCGTCCGCGGGGTCGACGCCGCGCGCGAGGGCGAGGACCTCGCGCGGGGTGCGGTCGTCGTCGTGCAGGTGGACGTCCTGCTCCAGCAGGCCGACCCGCGCGCCCCGCACCCGCCCCACGGTGCCCGCGTCCGGGTCCAGGTCGCCCGCGAGCACGTGCAGCAGCGTCGACTTCCCGGCGCCGTTGGCCCCGGTCACGAGCAGGCGCGTGCCGCGCGCGACCTCGACCGACGGCACGCCCGACGCCGTCATGTCGAGCCGGTGGGGCCGCTCGCCGGGCGCCGCCGGGGCCTCGGTCGCCCTCGGGCGGCGCACGACGACGTCCCGCGCCCACGCGACGACGTCGCCCCCGCCCGCGGGTCCCGTCGCACCCGCGGGCGGCGCGAAGCGCAGGGGCGGCGGCGGCTTGCGCACCTGGTCGCGCTCGAGGGCGTCGAGCCGCTGCTGGGCGTTGCGCACGCGCCGCGAGACCTGGCTCTGGACGCGCTCGCCCTTGAAGTCGTAGAGGATCTTCGCCTGGTTGCCGCGCTCGCGGTTCTTCGCGACGTCGCGCGCGGTCACGGCGACCGAGCGCCGCAGCGCCGCGAGCTCCGCCTGCTCGGTCTCGAACCGCTGCTCCCAGCGCTCGCGCTCGACCCGCTTCGCCTCCAGGTAGTCGCTGTAGGAGCCGCCGTACAGGGTCGCCGCTCCCCCGGGCCGCCCCGCGCCACCGCGCGCCGCGGACCCCCGCACGGGCTCGGCGACCGGGTCGAGGTCGAGGATCTCGGTGCACACCTCGTCGAGGAACACGCGGTCGTGGCTCGCGAGCACGACGGCGCCCGGGAGGGCTCGCAGCGCGGCCGCGAGGAACCCGGCGGCGTCGTCGTCGAGGTGGTTCGTCGGCTCGTCGAGCAGCATCGCGCCGGGCTGGCGCACGAGGAGGGCGGCGAGGCCGAGCCGCGTGCGCTGCCCGCCCGAGAGCGAGCCGACCGCGCGCTCCGCGACGCCCTCGACGTCGAGCCCGAGGCCCGCGAGCGTGCGAGCCGCGCGCGCGTCCGCGTCCCACACGTCGGCGAGCTCGGCCCGGGCGAGGGCGCGCGCGTACGCCTCGTCGGCGCCGGGCCCGGTGCTCGCTCCGGCCGCGAGCGCGAGCGCCGCCTCCTCGAGCTCGCGCTCGATCGCGCGGACGCGCGCGAGCGCGTCGTCGACGACGGCGCGGACCGTCGTCGACGGCGGGTACGGGAACTCCTGGTGCAGGTACCCGAGGTCGGCGGGACAGGACACGATGCCGGCGTCGGGCGCGAGCACGCCGGCGAGCACGCGCAGGAGCGTCGACTTGCCGACGCCGTTCTCGCCGACGAGGCCGGTGCGGTGGCCGGGGTCGACGGCGAGGTCGACGCCCCGCAGCACGGGGCGGCCGGCGAAGGAGACGCGGACGTCGGTCGCGCGCAGGACAGGGGTGGGACGAGGCACGGGGTGATCACCTACCAGGGTGCCCGGGCGGCACGCGCGCGCCGGGGACGGCGCGGGGCCACGACGACGGGCTCGACGGGACGGAGCGGTCGGGGCAGGTGAGGATCACATCGCCGACGACGCTACGCCCGTGGTCGGTCGCGCGCACGGCTTTTTCGGCGGGCGCGCGCGACGTCCGCCGGGCCGCGTCAGGAGGCGGGCGTCTCCGTCGGGTCGGCGGTCGGCTCCTGCGTCGGCGCGACCGTGGGCTCCGGGGCGGGCTCGGTCGGGTCCGGCGTCGGCTCGGGCTCCGGCGTGGGCTCCGGGTCGGGCGTCGGCTCGGGCTCCGGGTCGGGCGCCGGGCCGGTCGAGACGACGATCGTCACGGTGCTGCCCTTCGCGACCTGCGCACCCGCGCCCGGCGTCACCGCGAGCACCGTGCCCGCCTTCGCGGCGTCCGCCTTCGTCGTCACGCTGACCGTGAGTCCCGCCTTCGCGATCGCGGCCTCGGCCGCGGCCTGCGTCCCCCCGACGAGCCCGCCCGGCACGGCGACCGTCGTGGGCTGCGTCGGCGTCGGCTCGGTGGGGGTGGTCGGCGTCGGGTTCGTGGGCGTGGTCGGCTTCGCCGGCTCGGTCGGCTTCGCCGGCTGGGTCGGGGACGGCTTGGGCGCGGGGGCCGGCGTGCTCGGCGACGACGGCCGCTGCGGCGTCGACGGCGCCGTGCTCTCGGACGGCGTGTAGCGCGTCGGCATCTTGCCGGCGGCGAAGAACTCGAAGTGCCACGGCTCGGGCTTCGAGCCGTTCGGGCGTGCCCAGGCGGGGTTGTCCCACCCGTAGTCCGGCCCGTGCATGCGCATCCACACGTACTCGCGCGACGTGCCGGACGGCACGCTGCCGCCGACGTCGATCGCGAGGCCCCACCCGTGCTGCGACGTGCCGGGCACGGCGGCGAGGTACGGCTTGATGGCCTTGAGCCGCACCTGGTCCTCGTACGGGCGGTAGGCGTCCGTGATCTTCAGCGCGTAGCCGAACTCCTTGTGGAACTCGGCGGCGAGCGCCTCGAGCTGCACCGCGGCGTCGCACCGCAGGGTCTTGCCGGGCGCGAAGTCGAGCTCGCACAGCGCCTCGGGCGGGATGCGCCCGTTCTGGTACTCCGCCGTCGAGCCGGCGTACCGCTCGACGACCTCCGCGAGCCGCTCCGCGAGCGTCGTCCCTGCGGGCGGCGCGCCACGACCCACGGCCGGGATCACGCCGACCGGCACGAGGTCCGTGCCGAGCAGGTTCGCGAGGTGCGTCGCCGACGTCACGACGTCCTCGAGCGTCACGGTGCCGTGCGCGTGGTCGTCGTCCTCGGCGTGGTCGCCGTCACCGCTGTCATCCGACCGCTCCGGCTCGTCGGACGTGCCGTCGAGCTCCTGCGGCGAGACGCCGTCGGGAGCGGGCACCGCGTCCTCGGGCAGCGCGCGCTCGGGCGGGACCTGCGAGCCGCCCGGCGTCGTGGCTCCCGAGCCCGGGTCCGCCGCCTCGTCCGTGGGCGTCGAGCCCGGGGACGGCGAGACGCCCGGCGACGGGGAGCCGCTCGGGGACGGGTCGGGCGACGGGTCGCCCGTCGGGCTCGGGGACGGAGCGGCGCGCAGCGCGGACGTGCGGACCGCGTCCGCGTCGCCCGCGGCGTCCACGGTCGTGGGCTGCTGCGTCGGCGAGCGGGTCTCGTCCTGAGGGTCCGTCGTCCGGGCGCGGCTCCCGGAACCGGCGTCGGAGCCGCTGTCCGTGTCGGTCGCGTCGCCGTCGGCGTCCGGGTCGAGCGGCTCGGGGAGCTCGGGCACGCCGCCGCCGTCCAGCGGGTCGTCGAGGTCGAGGCCGCCGTCGGGGACGACCTGGACCGGGACACGGCGCGCGGCGTCGCGCTGCGCGAGGTACGTCGCGAGGAGCATGCCGAGCTCGGCGCGCGCCTGCTCGACGGGGGCGGTGACCTTGCTCTGGTCGAGCGCGTTCGCCGTCGCGAGGACCTCGATCGCGCTGTCGAGCTGCTGGTCCTCGTCCAGCCCGGCGCCGAGGGTGCTCGAGACGGCGGCGACCTGCGTCGCGCCGGCGGCCTCCTCGGCGAAGAACGACGCACCGGGCCGCGGCTGGGTGCTGCCCGCGAGCGCGGCCGCGAGGGTGATCGCGAGGGCGGAGGAGATGAGGACGTGCGAGACGGCGCGGGCCCGGCGCCCGAGCGGGCTCGGCGTCTCGGCCGCGGGCGCCTCGGGCGCAGGTGTCTCGGGCGCGGGCGTCTCGGGCGCGCCGACCGCTGCGCCGCCCTCGTCGTCCGTGGTGCTCACCGCTCGCTCCCGTGCCTCGTGCCCGACCACGGGCCTGCGGCCCCCCGTGCGCCGGTTCTGCGCGTCGTCGCGCACCGACGTCACGGGCGTGCACCACACCTCCTGGTGTGCCGCACGCCACAGTGCCCTCGTCCGCTTACCGTACACCGCCTCCACCGGGCTCTCACCCCTGTCTCATGTTCGCGCGGGACAATCCCTGCATGAGCACCCCGACGCGTCGCCGCAGGTCACCGTCCCGCACGCTCGCGCTCGGCGCGGCCCTCGCCGCCGTCGTCGCGCTCGCGGGCTGCGCCGAGGACGGCTCGGTGAGCGTGCCGGAATTCACCCTCACGGGCGACCAGGTCCAGCAGTTCCTCGACGACGCGCGCTCGCAGGCCGAGACGATCGGGGACGACGTGCGGTCCCTCGCCGACGAGATCGGCTCGCTGTCCGAGGACGCGCGCCCCCGCGCCGAGGAGGCCGTCGCGGCGGCGCAGGACGCGGCCGAGGAGGCGCGCGCGGCCGCCGACGACGCGGCGACGGCGACCGAGGACACCCGCGCCGAGGCGGAGCAGCGCCTCGCGGACGCGGAGGCCGCCCTCGACGACGCGTCGGACCGCCTCGGCGAGGTCGCGGACTCGCTCACCGGCGCAGACGCCGCGGTCCGCGACGCGCTCGAGCGGCTGCGCACCCGCGTCGACGAGCTGCGCGCCGAGCTCGACGGTTCCACCGGCTCCTGACCGCCACCGCACCGGGGACCTAGGTCCCCGCGGGCGGCGACCTTCGCCCGACGTCCACCCTTCCTCCACAGGAGTTTGCTTGGTCTCAAGAAGCCCGGCCGCACCGGCCGGGTCGATGAGAGGGGACAGTGATGAAGGGGACGATCGAGCGGAACGCCAACGCGCCGCTCCCCACGGTCGAGGGCACCGAGCCGGAGACCGTCAACCTCGCGGAGCGTGCCACGCGGCCCACGCAGGTGGTGCTCGGGGTCCTGCGCATCCTGATCGGGTTCTACTTCCTCTGGGCCTTCCTCGACAAGACGTTCGGGCTCGGGTTCGCGACCCCCGCGGAGCGGGCCTGGGTCAACGGAGGAAGCCCGACCACCGGGTTCCTGTCGAACCTCGAGGGCACGTTCTCGGGCGTCTTCGCGAACCTCGCCGGCAACGCGTTCGTCGACGTGCTGTTCATGGTCGGCCTGCTCGGCATCGGGCTCGCGCTGATCCTCGGCATCGGCATGCGGGTCGCGGCGGTCAGCGCGACCGCCCTGCTCCTGCTGATGTACCTCGCGGAGCTGCCGCTCGTGACCAACCCGATCATCGACGACCACATCACGATGGCGCTGACGATCATCGCCCTCACCCTCCTCGGTGCGGGCAGCGTCCTCGGCCTGGGCAAGACCTGGCAGCGGCTCCCGCTGGTCCAGCACAACGCCTGGCTGGTCTGACCGCAGGACCGCCCGCCGTGTGCGGCGGGCCCACCGGAGCGACCGGTACCGCGCGACGATTCTGAGGCCGTCGCAGCAGGGCGTCGCTCCCCGGGGGAAGAGGGACGTGCGGGCGGTGGGGAGACCACCCGCACGTCCCGCCCTCTGCGCCCGGCAGGGCGACCACCGCTCGACGGAGCCGGTCGCCCGCCGGGCGCCCTTCTGCGTGGACGGCGCCCAGGACGAGCGGGTTCCGCTCAGCCGAAGCGCGCCAGGAGCTCCGCCGCCTGCGGGTCGCCCTGCGCGGCGGCGTCGTGCCACAGCGCCATCGCCTCGGCGACGCGCCCGGCCCGCAGGCGCAGGACGCCGAGGCTCGTGCGCGCCGTCGGCTCGCCCGCGAGCGCGGCCTGCTCGAGCAGGTCCTCGGCGTCGAGACCGCGCCCGGCGCGCACGTAGACGTCGGCGAGCGCGGCCGCGACGCGGACCTCGCCGGCGCTCGCCCAGCCCTCCAGGAGCGCCACGGCGTCCTCGGTCGTGAGCGCACCGCTGCGCACGAGCTCGACGGCGGACTCCCAGCTCTGCCCGGACGACGCGGCGAGGACGTCGTCGGCGGCGTCCTGCTCGCCGAGCTCGGCGAGGACCTGCGCGAGCCGCACGGGGGCGCCTTCGACGTCCTGAGCCTGCTCGAACCACCGGCGCGCGGCGTGCAGGTCGCCGCGCTCGCTCGCGACCTGCGCGGCCATGAACGCCCCCAGCGCGTCACCCGCGAGGCCGGCGAGCTCGAAGCACCGGAACGCCTCGGCGGAGTCGCCCGCCTCGTGGTGCGCGACGCCCAGCCGGTACACCGCGCCGGGCACGCCGTGCTCGACGGCCGACTCGTAGAACGGGACGGCGGCGGCGGGGCTGCCGAGGGCGCACAGGTCGTCGGCGATGGCGACGAGCTCGGCGGGGTCGTCGGGGTGCAGGTGCCCGACGGCGGCGCGCAGGTCGGCGAGCGCGGTCGCGGCACCGGCCGGGCCGGACGCCCCGGGCTCGCTCTCGTACGGCGCGGGGCCGGCGTCGGGCGGGCTGCTCCGGCCCGGTCCGGGCCCGGTGGCGGGTTCCGTGCTGCGGTCGGTGGTCGGCATGCGGCACCGCGTCCCTTCGGCCCCTGCGTCGACGGCCCGGGGTCCGGGCGCCGGGCCGGCGGTGTGCGGTGTGCGGACCGACGGCAGGACGGCGACGGACGTCCCGAGATGTGGACGCACGATAGCGCACGGGGTGTCGTCCACGTCACACCCGGCGGTGCCCGGCTGCCGCGGGACGGCCCGGGTCTGGGAGACTGCAGCGGTGAGCGGAACGACCGACCTGCCGAGCGCTGCCGGGCAGCGTGTGCTGGACGCCGTCGTGGCGGTGACGAGCGACCTCGACCTCCCGCTGGTCCTGCGGCGCATCGTCGAGGCGGCGATGGAGCTCACGGGCGCGCGGTACGGCGCGCTGGGCGTGCTGGACGCGTCGGGGCGCGAGCGCCTCGCGCAGTTCATCCCCCTGGGCCTGTCGGACGACGAGGTCGCCGCGATCGACCACTGGCCGCACGGCGAGGGTCTGCTCGGCGAGCTCATCGACCACCCGGCGCCGATCCGCGTCCCGGAGATCGCGGACGACGTGCGCTCGGCGGGCTTCCCCGACGGGCACCCGCCGATGCACACGTTCCTCGGCGTCCCGGTGCGGGTGCGCGAGACGGTGTTCGGCAACCTGTACCTCACCGACAAGCTCGGCGCGGGCGGCGCGCGCGAGGAGTTCTCCGCGGAGGACGAGGCGGCGGTCGTGGCGCTCGCGGCCGCGGCGGGCGTCGCGATCGAGAACGCGCGGCTCTACGGGCGCGCGAAGCAGGTCGGCGTCCTGGAGGACCGCGACCGGATCGCGCGGGACCTGCACGACGTCGTCATCCAGCGCCTGTTCGCGTCGGCCATGACGCTCATGAGCGTGCAGCCGCTCGTCACGGACCCGAACGCCCGGACCCGGATCGAGGAGACCGTCTCGGACCTCGACGAGACGATCCGGCAGATCCGCTCGACGATCTTCGCGCTGCACACCGCGACCGACCCGGACGCGCCGTCGATCGAGGACCGGTTCCGCGCGCAGGCGGAGGCGGCGACGACGGTCCTCGGGTTCGCGCCGGAGGTGAGCGTCGAGGTCTCGTCGGAGGGCTCGGGCGCGGGCGTGTCCGACGGCGGCCCGAGCCTGCCCGCGGAGGTCGCGGACCAGCTCGTCGTGGTGCTCGGCGAGTCCCTGACGAACGTGGCCCGGCACGCGCAGGCGAGCACCGTCGTCGTGCACCTGGCCGTCACGGCGCACGAGGCGCGCCTGACGGTCACGGACGACGGCGTGGGGATCCAGCCCGGCGGGCGCCGTTCGGGCCTGCGGAACATGCAGGCGCGCGCCGCGGCGCTGGGCGGGTCGAGCACGGCGACCGCGCTCCCGGAGGGCGGTACGCGCCTGGAGTGGTGGGTCCCGCTCGTCTGACGCGACGCCGCGCCGTCAGCGGACGATGCGGCGCCCCGTGACGATGCGCGGCACGACCTTGATCACGCGGTCGCGCACGCCCGGCACGAACGTCTCGAGGGGCAGCGCGAGCAGCCGCTCCCGCTCGACCGGGTCGGTCACCTCGAACGTGCGGCCCACGAGCACGACGGACCATCCCGAGCGCGCGTCGGCGTCGAACTGGTCGACCTCGAACGCGACGACCGCCCGGCTCGCGGCGACCGCGAGCTTCGACCCCTCGGCGGTGCGGAACACGACGTCCGGGCCGTCGAGCACGAAGTTCACGGGCTGGATCGCCGGCAGCGCGTGGTCGGTGTAGACGATGCGGCCCACCGGCACGGTCGCGACGAGCGCGTAGCTCTCCTCGGGCGTGAGCTCGGCGAGCCCCGCCGACGCGCGCGGGCGCTCGACCGTCGCTGCCGCCGCGCCCCCCGCCGGTACCCCGGTGCCGGCCCGCTCGACTGTGTCCATGCCGCCATCGTCGCGCCGCGGTGTCAGATCCGGGAGTGCCGAAGGTCCCGACGCCGCGTGGCCGCCCGGTCCGCCGTCGTCGGCCCCGGGTCCGTGCGACGGCGTGCCCTCGGACCCCGACGCCCGGTCGCCCCGCGCGCCGTCAGGCGCGTCGCGGCTCGCCACCGTGCCGCCGGTCCCCCACCGGCCCGTTCGCCCCGGCAGCGCCGGCCGTGCCCTGGCGCGACGCCTCCTCCTGGCGCAGCTCGGTCGCGAGCACCGCGACCTGGGTGCGGCGCTGGAGCCCGAGCGTCGCGAGGACGTGCGACACGTAGTTCTTGACGGTCTTCTCCGCGAGGTAGAGGCGCTTGCCGATCTCGCGGTTGGTCAGGCCCTCGCCGATGAGCGCGACGATCTGGCGCTCCTGCTGGGACAGGCCCTCGAGCCGGTCGGGCGTCTCGTCCGCGGCGTGGCGCAGACGCTCGAGCACGCGCGCGGTGCTGGCCGGGTCGAGCAGCGAACCGCCCGCGGCGACCGTGCGCACGGCGCCGACGAGGTCGGACCCGTGGATCTGCTTGAGCACGTACCCCGACGCGCCGGCGAGCACGGCCTGGAACAGCGCCTCGTCGTCGGCGAACGACGTGAGCATGAGGCAGCCGACCTCGGGCAGCTCGGAGCGCACCTCGCGGCACACCTCGACGCCCGAGCCGTCGGGCAGGCGCACGTCGAGGATCGCGACGTCGGGTCGCGTCGCCTTGATGCGCGCGAGGGCGGACGCGGCGGTGCCGGCCTCGCCGACGACGGTGATGTCGCCGGCCGCCTCGAGCAGCGCGGCGACGCCGCGGCGGACCACCTCGTGGTCGTCGAGCAGGAACACGCGGATCGGGTGGGGAGAGCCCATGCCCTCAACGTAGCCCGTCGCCGCGCGTTCCTCGCGCGCGGGAGGGCGTCGCGCCGCAGGTGGGGACCTTCGTCCCACGACCTGGAGCCGTGGGTCCCCACGACCGGGGGCCGACGCTCGGTGCGGGCCGCGCAGGCGGGGGCGTATCCAGGAGGAGTACGGGCGGCGGTGTCTCCCGCCGCGGAGGGCACGAGGGACCGAGGTGGTCACGGTGAGCGACTCGACGAGGCAGGTCGTGCTGGTCGGCGTGGACGGCAGCACGACGAGCGGCAAGGCCCTGGACTGGGCCGTGAAGGAGGCGGCGCGACGCGACGCGGACCTGCGCGTGCTGCACGTCGCCTACGTGCCCGTGATCGCGACGCCGTTCGTCGGCGGCGCGTACTACCCGACGGTCGAGGAGCTCGGCGAGATCGCCGGGCCCATCCTCTCGGCGGCCGCCGAGCGCGCCGCGCGCGTGGACCCGTCCGTGCCCGTGCGGACCGCGCTGCGGTCCGGGCCGCCCGCGGAGGCACTGCTCGACGAGGCGAAGGACGCCGACCTCGTCGTGGTGGGCTCGCGCGGGCTGGGGTCCGTGGGCTCGATGTTCTTCGGCTCGGTCGGGGCGCGTCTGGCCGCGCGCTCGCCGGTGCCGGTCGTCGTCGTGCCGCCGGTCGCGGACGCCGGCGAGCGGACGACGGACGTCGTGGTCGGCGTCGACGGGTCCGTGCACGGCGACGCGGCGCTGCGGTTCGCGCTCGACGAGGCCGCCCGCACGGGTGGTCGCGTCGTCGCGGTGTGCGCGTGGCGCCTGCCCGTGGGGCCCCTGTGGGAGGAGAACCCCGCGTTCTACACGGCGGTCGAGCGCGACGCGCGGGCCGAGGCGTCGCGCACCGTCGAGGCGGCGCTCGCGCGCGTGCGGTCCGCCGAGCACGCCGACGTCCTCGTCGAGACGTTCGTCGTCGACCGCGAGCCGTCCGTCGCGATCCGCGAGGCGGCCGCGGGGGCGGCGCTGACCGTCGTCGGCTCGCGCGGCCGGGGCGAGCTGCGCGGGATGCTGCTGGGCTCCGTGAGCCAGCAGGTGCTGCACCACGCGACGCACGCCGTCGCCGTCGTGCACGCCGGCAAGCCCTGAGGCCGCTCAGGCCCAGGGGTCGGTGATCTCGCGCAGGCGCGCGAGCTGGCGTCGCAGCGACGCCATCCCGCGCGCCCCGAGGTGCGCGGTCCACTCGGCCTCGACGCGCGCGACCTCCGCGGCCGCGACGCGCGAGGCCTCCTCGCCGCGCGCGGTGACGCGCACGAGCCGGGCGCGGCCGTCGGCCGGGTCGGGGACGCGCTCGACGTAGCCCGCGGCCTCGAGCTGGTCCACGAGGAACCCGGCCGTCTGCTTGGTGATCTCGGCCGCATCGGCGAGCTCGGTGAGCCGTGTGCCGTGCGGCCCGACGCGCTGGAACACGCGGAGCTGGGCGGGCGTCGCGTCGTCGAACCCGGCCTCGCGGACCGCCGCGTACACGCGCAGCTCGAGCGCGCGGTAGGGGATGAACAGGAGCAGCCCGGTGTTGAGCTCGTCCTGCTCGCTCACGCGCGTCGCCTCCCGGGGCCGTCAGGGGTTGTCATGGTCAGATGGACTGACTAAACTCGTCAGATCATCGTATCAGTTCTGGAGGCGCTCCCATGAGTGCACCCGACTACTGGATGACCCAGGACGAGGTGTGGGCGGCCGTCGCCCGTGCCCGGGCCACCTTCGTCGACCTCGTCGCCGGGCTCGACCCGGCCGCCTGGGAACGCCCGAGCCTGTGCGCCGGGTGGCGCGTCCACGACGTCGCGGCGCACCTCACCCTCGCCCCCACCGCCACCTACGGTGCGCTCGTGCGCGGCCTCGTGCGGGGTCGCGGGAGCTTCGACCGGACGATGGACCTCCTCACGCGCGAGGCGGGGACGCGCCCGCGCGACGACGTCGTCGCGGCGCTGCGCGCGACCGTCACCTCGCGGCACCTCGCGCCCGGCACGGTGCCGCGCGTCGCGCTCGTCGACGCGCTCGTGCACACCCAGGACGTGGCCGTCGCGCTCGGCGCCCCCGTCCCCGCCCCGCCCGTCGCGGCGCGCGAGGCGGCCGAGCGCGTGTGGGCCGTGTCCTTCCCGTTCCGCGCCCGGCGCCGCCTCGCCGGGTTCCGCCTCGTCGCCGACGACGTGCCCTGGCACCGCGGCGACGGCCAGCAGGTCACGGGCTCCATGACCGCCCTGCTCCTGCTGCTCACCGGGCGACCCGCGGCCCTCGCCCACCTCGACGGGGACGGCGCGCACGTCCTCGCCCGCTCGCTCGCGCCGCACGACCGGGAGGAGCTCCCATGAGCACGCTCGCCCAGGTCCTCGCCGTCACGGCCGGCGTCCTGCACGTCGGCGTCGGGGTCGTCGAGGCCTTCTTCTTCCAGCGCCCGTGGGCCCAGCAGTTCCTGCTGCGCAAGCGCTCGTCGCCGCGCGAGGTGGACCTGTGGGCGTTCAACGTCGCGTTCTACAACGTCTTCCTCGGGCTGGGCACGGTCCTCGGCGTCGTGCTCGTCGCGCGAGGCCTCGTGGACGAGGGCCGCACCCTCGTGCTCTACACCGCGGGGTTCATGACGCTCGGCGGGATCGTCCTGTGGATCTCCGACCACCGGCTCTGGACCGGGACGCTCGGCCAGTCCGGGTTCGGGCTCGCGACCCTCCTCGCGACCCTCGCGTCCTGACCCTTCCCGCCGCCCGGGCCGTTGCTACGGTCGGGACGTGAGCAGCGCCGCGCAGCCCCTGCCCCACGACCCGTCCTGGCCGCGGGCCGGCGACTGGCCCGCGCCCGGCCCGGACGGCGTCGACCTCGCCGTCCTCGGCGTCCCGGCCTGGCGCACGTCGCTGTCCCCCACCGGCGCGCACGCGACGCCCGCGGCCGTGCGCGACGCGCTGCGCCGGTTCAGCCCCGCCCTCGTCCCGGACCGCGCCCTGCCCGACGCCGGCCCCTCCGCCCGCGTGCGACCCGCCGTCGCTCCCGGTCCCGGTGCACCCGGCCCCGTTGCACCCGGCCCCGTTGCACCTGGTCCCGTTGCGCCTGCTCCCGCTGCGCCCGGTCCCGCCGCGCCTGCGGGTGCGGGCCTTCGGGGCGGAGCGCCGTCGGGTCGTGGGGGGCCGGTCGACCTGGACCGGCTCAGGCTCGCCGACCTCGGCGACGTCGAGGAGCCGGACGGCGAGGAGGGCGAGGGGCGGACGCGCGCGGCGGTCCGCGCGGCGCTGGACCGGGCACGGCTGCTCGTCGCGCTCGGCGGAGACAACTCCGTGACCGTCGCGACCGCGCTCGGCGCGTGGGGCGACGACCTCGTGACCGCCGGCCTCGTCACGCTCGACGCCCACCACGACCTGCGCGACGGCGTCTCGAACGGGTCGCCCGTGCGTCGGCTCGTCGAGGCCGGGCTCGACCCGCGGCGGGTCGTGCAGGTCGGCATCGCGGACTTCGCGAACTCCGCCGAGTACGCGCGGCGCGCGCTCGACCTCGGGATCACGGTCGTGCACGTCGACGAGCTGCGCCGCCGCGGCCCCGAGGACGTGATGCGCGCGGCGCTGGAGGTCGCAGGCGCGGGGGGCGGCCCGGTGCACCTCGACGTCGACGTGGACGTGTGCGACCGCTCCGTCGCGCCCGGATGCCCCGCGAGCGTGCCGGGCGGGATCGCCGCGTGGGAGCTGCGCGCGCTCGTGCGCGCCGCGGCTCGCGACGGCCGCCTGCGCTCCGCCGACGTCGTCGAGGTCGACGCGACCGCCGACGCCCCCGACGGGCGCACGGTCCGCCTCGCCGCGCTCTGCGTCCTCGAGCTCGCGGCGGGCCTCGCCCTTCGCACGTAGTCCTCCGCCGAACATGCGGTCCTGGAGAGTCAGGCGCCCGGGACGGGCCAGAACCGCATGCTCGGCGGGTCGGGGGTGTCTCAGGGGACGCGGACGCCGTCCTGCCAGACCGCCGCGACGTGCGGGACGCCCGGCCGGTAGGCGAGGTGGGTGCGGCTCGGGGCGTCGAGCAGCACGACGTCGGCCCGGGCGCCGGGAGCGAGGTGCCCGACGTCGTCCCGCCGCAGCGCGAGCGCGCCGCCCGCGGTCGCGGACCAGACCGCCTCGGCGACGGTCATCCGCATCTCGCGGACCGCGAGCGCGACGCACAGCGGCATCGACGACGTGTAGCTCGACCCGGGGTTGCAGTCGCTCGCGAGCGCGACGACGGCCCCCGCGTCGAGCAGGCGGCGCGCGTCGGGGTACGGCTGGCGCGTGGAGAACTCGACCCCGGGCAGCAGGGTCGCGACGGTGCCCGTCGTCCCGTCCGGGCGCGTGCCGTCCGGACGCGTCCGGTCCGGCCGCGTCCCGCCGCGCGACGTCGCGCCAGGCGACGTGCCTCCTGTCGCCGACCCGGCGTCCGTCCACGAGCCCGCGAGCGCCGCGACGTCGTCGTCGGTGAGGTAGGTGCAGTGGTCGACCGCGGCGGCGCCGAGCTCGACCGCGAGCCGCACGCCCTCCCCCGGACCGAGCTGGCCGGCGTGCAGACGCACGCCGAGACCGGCGGCGGCACCGGCCTCCAGGACGCGGCGGGACTGCTCGGGCGTGAACGCGCCCGTCTCGCAGAACACGTCGACCCACCGGGCGTGCGGCGCGCACGCCGCGAGCATGTCGCCGCACACGAGGTCGACGTACTCGTCCGCGCGCCCCGCGTACTCGGCGGGCACGACGTGCGCCCCGAGGAACGTCACCTCGGGCGTCACCTCGCGCGCGAGCCGCACCGACCGCTCCTCGTCCGCGACGGTCAGCCCGTACCCGCTCTTCACCTCGACCGTCGTCGTGCCCTGCCGCGCCGCCTCGTCGAGGTGCCGGGCCAGCCCGGCCCGGAGCGCGTCGTCGGACGCCGCGCGCGTCGCCGCGACGGTGGACCGGATGCCGCCCGCCTCGTACGGGCGGCCGGCCATGCGCGCCTCGAACTCGGCGGCGCGGTCGCCCGCGAACACGAGGTGGGTGTGCGCGTCGACGAACCCGGGCAGGACGGCGCGCCCCTCCACCTCGACGACGCGGTCGGGCGCGCGGCCGAGCACCTCCTCCACGCCGGCCGCGCACGCGCTCTCCGGGCCGGCCCAGGCGACCCGACCGCCGTCGAGCAGCAGCGCGGCGTCGCGCACGACGCCCGTCGGGTCGTCCACGGGGTCGACGCCGACCGCCTCGGGGGCGTTGGTCGTGAGCTCGCCGATCCCCAGGACCAGCGTCGCCGGGTGCGCACCGCCCGGGTGCTCCACCTCACGCACGTCACACCTCCCGCGCCGGGACGGCGTCGCTCTCCCGCACGGGCACGCGCAGCCCGCCCCGCGCGGCGGCCGCGACGGCGTCGTCGTACCCGGCGTCGACGTGGCGCAGCACACCGAGGCCGGGGTCGTTCGAGAGCACGCGCGCGAGCTTCGCCGCGGCGAGCGGCGTGCCGTCCGCGACGGACACCTGGCCCGCGTGGATCGAGCGGCCCATGCCGACGCCGCCGCCGTGGTGGATCGAGACCCACGTCGCGCCCGACGACGCGGCCGTGAGCGCGTTGAGCAACGGCCAGTCCGCGATCGCGTCGGAGCCGTCGGCCATCGCCTCCGTCTCGCGGTACGGGGACGCGACCGACCCGGCGTCGAGGTGGTCGCGGCCGATGACGACCGGCGCGCGCACCGCGCCCGACGCCACGAGGTCGTTGAACGCGAGGCCCGCGCGGTCGCGCTCGCCGTGCCCGAGCCAGCAGATGCGCGCGGGCAGACCCTGGAACGCGACCCGCTCCTGGGCGGCGCGGATCCAGCGGTGGAGGTGGTCGTCGTCGAACAGGTCGAGCACGGCGGCGTCGGTCGCGGCGATGTCGCGCGGGTCGCCGGACAGCGCGGCCCACCGGAACGGCCCCTTGCCCTGCGCGAACAGGGGCCGGATGTACGCGGGCACGAACCCCGGGAAGGCGAACGCCCGGTCGTACCCGCCACGGCGCGCCTCGTCGCGGATCGAGTTGCCGTAGTCGAACACCTCGGCACCCGCGTCGAGGAACCCGACCATGCCCTCGACGTGCCGGGCCATGGACTCGCGCGCGCGGTCGGTGAACTCGTCGGGCTTCGCCGCGGCGTAGTCCGCCCACTCGTCGACCGACACCCCGACCGGCAGGTACGACAGCGGGTCGTGCGCCGACGTCTGGTCCGTGACGACGTCGACCTCGACCCCGCGCCGCAGGAGCTCGGGGACCACGACCGCGCTGTTCCCCTCGACGCCCACCGACAGCGCCCGGCGCTCGCGCCGGGCGTCCTCGACGTGCCGGACCGCGGCGTCGAGGTCGTCGGCGACCACGTCGAGGTACCGCTCGCGCACGCGCCGGTCGAGGCGCGACCGGTCGACGTCGACGACGAGGCACGCGCCCCCGTTGAGCGTCACCGCGAGCGGCTGCGCGCCGCCCATGCCGCCGCACCCGCCGGTGAGGGTCAGCGTCCCGGCGAGCGTCCCGCCGAACCGCTGGGCGGCGACCGCGGCGAGCGTCTCGTACGTGCCCTGCAGGATGCCCTGCGCGCCGATGTAGATCCACGACCCGGCCGTCATCTGCCCGTACATCGTCAGGCCCATCGCCTCGAGCCGGCGGAACTCGGGCCACGTCGCCCAGTCCCCGACGAGGTTGCTGTTCGCGAGCAGCACGCGCGGCGCCCACTCGTGCGTCCGCAGCACCCCGACCGGCTTGCCCGACTGCACGAGGAGCGTCTCGTCGTCCGCGAGCGTCGTGAGCGTGCGGATGATCGCGTGGTAGCTCGGCCAGTCGCGCGCCGCCCGGCCCGTGCCGCCGTAGACGACGAGGTCGTCGGGTCGCTCCGCGACCTCGGGGTCGAGGTTGTTCATGAGCATCCGCAGCGGCGCCTCGGTCTGCCAGGACCGCGCGGTGAGGGTCGTGCCGCGCGGCGCACGGACGGGGACGGGCGTGCCGAGGCGGTGGGTCGGCTCGTGGGTCATGGTCGGCTCGCTCCTTCGGGGACGGCTCAAGGGGGTCAGGCCAGGTGCCCGACGGCGGCGCTCGCCGCCGCGGTCACGGCACCCGTCGTGACGAGGTGGGTCACGGCCTCGATCTCGGGCGCGAGGTGGCGGTCCGGTCCGGGGCCCGCGGCGGCCGTGCGCACGAGGTCGCGCACGGCGCCCGTCCCCCGCGCCGGGTGCAGGGGCCCGCCGTCGCAGCGCAGGTCGAGGGCGCGCGTCGCCGTGAGGAGCTCGATCGCGAGGACGCGGCCCAGCCCGTCGACCGCGCGGCGGAGCTTCCGTGCTCCCGCCCAGCCCATGGACACGTGGTCCTCCTGCATCGCCGACGACGGGATCGAGTCGACGCTCGCCGGGGCCGCGATCCGCTTGAGCTCCGAGACGATCCCCGCCGCCGTGTACTGCGCGATCATCAGCCCGGAGTCGACGCCCGGGTCGTCCGCGAGGAACGGCGGCAGGCCCTCGTTGCGGGCCTTGTCGAGGAACCGGTCCGTGCGGCGCTCGCTCATGCTCGCGACGTCGGCCGCGGCGATCGCGAGGAAGTCGAGCACGTACGCGACCGGGGCGCCGTGGAAGTTGCCGTTCGACTCGACGCGCCCGTCCACCGTGACGACCGGGTTGTCGATCGCCGACGCGAGCTCGCGCCCCGCGACGGTGGCCGCGTGGTCGAGAGTGTCGCGCGCGGCACCGTGCACCTGCGGTGCGCACCGCAGCGAGTACGCGTCCTGCACCCGGGTGCACTCGGGGCGACCCTCGGCGTCGAGCGTGCGATGGCTCGCGACGACGGGCGAGCCGTCGAGCAGCGCGCGCAGGTTCGCGGCCGACGCCGCCTGCCCGGGGTGCGGCCGCATCGCGACGAGGTCTTCGGCGAACGGCGCGTCCGAGCCGAGCAGCGCCTCGACGCTCGCCGCCGCCGCGACGTCGGCCGTCGTGAGCAGGGACCGCAGGTCGTGCAGCGCGAGGCACAGCATGCCGAGCATGCCGTCCGTGCCGTTGATGAGCGCGAGGCCCTCCTTCTCGCGCAGCGCGAGCGGCGCGATCCCGGCCGTGGCGAGCGCGTCGGCGGCGGGCACGAGGGCCCCCGTCGCGTCGCGGACCTCGCCCTCGCCGAGCGCCGCGAGCGCCACGTGCGCGAGCGGCGCGAGGTCGCCCGAGCAGCCGAGCGACCCGAACTCGCGCACCACGGGTGTGATCCCGGCGTCGAGCATCGCCGCGTACGTCTGCGCGACGACGGGGCGCGCCCCGGTCCGCCCGGTCGCCAGGGTCGCGAGCCGCAGGAGCTGCAGCGCGCGCACGACCTCCCGCTCGACCTCCGGCCCCGACCCCGCCGCGTGCGACCGCACGAGGCTGAGCTGCAGCTGCGCGCGCCGCTCGACGCGGATGTGCCGCCGCGCGAGCGCACCGAACCCGGTGGAGACGCCGTAGTGCGGGCGGTCGTCGTCCGCGAGGCCCTCGACGACGGCGCGGCTCGCCGCCATCGACTCGACCGCCGCGTCCGCGAGCCGGACGCGCGCGCCGTGCCGCGCGACGTCGACGACGTCGTCGATCGTCAGCGGGCCGTCGCCCACGACGACGACGCGCGCGGCGCGGGCCGGGTCGGGGGCGAGGGTCGTCGTCGTGCCGGGGACGGCCGAGGAGTGCGTCGTCGCTGCCATGCCCTCAGGACACACCGCGCCCTGCCGCACCGGGAGCCCGAGGCGCGAGGTTCAGTCTGGGATCCCAGACACACCCCGGCGCCGAGCATGCGGTTGTGGGGGGGGGGCGCGCCCCGCCGGCCCCCCCCCCCCCCCGGCCCCGGCGCGGGGCCCCCCCCGCGGGCGGGGGGGGGGGGGCCCGCCCCCCCCCCCCCCCCCCCCCCCCCCCCGGCCCCCGCCCCGACGCCCTCCCGCGAAAGAGACCGTCATGACCACCCGCA
>NZ_JAAFAN010000099.1:0-8693 GCF_010287905.1 Cellulosimicrobium composti | reverse complement strand
CCGGCGGGCGGCGGGGGGGGGTGGGGGGGGCCCGCCCGCGCCGGCGGGGGGGGGGGGGGGGGCGCGGGGGGGGGGCCCCCCCCCCCCGGGGGGGGGGGGGGGGCGGGCCCGGCCCCCCCCCGCCGGGGTCAGGCCTGGCAGACGCCGCACCAGTAGAGGTTGCGGCCCGCGAGCTCCTTGAGCAGCACGGGCGTGCCGCACACGCGGCACGGCAGCCCGTCGCGGTGGTAGACGTAGAACGCCTCGTCCGCGGGCACGGCGTCGGGCGCACCGTCCGTGTTCTGCCGGACGCGACGGCGCCCGGGCGCGTCCGGGAGGTCGGGGCCGCGGTCGCGGTCCTCGGGCCGCGTCGTGACGATCGCGCCGGTCCGCGTCCCGTCGCGCATGAGCACGACGAGGTCGTCCCACAGGGCGCGCAGGTCGTCGGTCGGGACGTCGCGACCGGGCCGCAGCGGGTCGAGCCGCGCGCGGAACAGCGACTCGGCGCGGTAGATGTTGCCCACGCCCGCGACGACGTCCTGGTTCATGAGCAGCAGACCCACGGGGCTGCGCGACCGGCGGACCGCGGCGACGAACGTCTCGCGCGGGTCGGGCTCCCCCGGGCCGCGTTCCCGGATCGGGTCGGGGCCGAGCCGGTCCTCGACCGCACCCTTCTCCGCGCCGTCGACCACCTCGCACGCCGTCGGGCCCGTGAGGTCGGCGACCGCGTGCGCGCCGACGAGCCGGACGCGCACGGCGCCGCGGGGCGGCGGGGGCGACCACGCGCCGTCGGGCTCCGCCGCCTCCCCCGGTCCTGCCGGCACGGTCTCGCGCTCGCCGATGCGGCGGCGCGGGGCACCGATCGCGTGCACGACGGCGGTGCTGCCGTCGCCCGCGAACGTCCACGCCCCGTACAGCCCGAGGTGGACGCGGAGCCAGCGCACGTCGTCGGCGTCCGGCGCCGTGCGGCCCGCGCCGGCGTGCGCGGGGTCGGCGAAGCCGAGGAAGAGCTGCTTGCCCCAGGCCTCGCTCGCGACGAGGACGTGCCCGTCGAGCAGTGCCGCTCCGGCGGCGAACCGCCCTTGCGGGCTGCTCACCGCGAGCGCCTCGCCCGTGAACAGCTCGCCGAACGCGCGCGCGAGGCGGTGGACGGTGTGGCCCTCGGGCACGTCAGGCGGAGGCGCCGCGCGACCGCTCGTACGCCGCGAGCTGGTCGATCCGGCGCTGGTGGCGCGGGTCGCCGCTGAACGGCTCGGCGAGGAACGCGTCGACGAGCTCCACGGCCTCGTCGACGGAGTGCTGGCGCGCGCCGACCGCGACGACGTTCGCGTCGTTGTGCTGGCGCCCGAGGCGCGCGGTCTCGAGGTTCCACGCGAGCGCGGCGCGCACGCCCGCGACCTTGTTCGCCGCGATCTGCTCGCCGTTGCCGGAGCCGCCGATGACGATGCCGAGCGAGCCGGGCTCCGCGGCGACCGCCTCGCCCGCGGCGAAGCAGAACGACGGGTAGTCGTCCTGGGCGTCGTAGGTGTGGGCGCCGTGGTCCACGACGTCGTGGCCCGCGGCACCGAGGTGCTCCACGAGGTGGGTCTTGAGCTCGAAGCCGGCGTGGTCCGCGGCGATGTGAACGCGCATGCGCCCATCATGCCCCAGCGGGCCCCCTGGACGTCGGGGCGAGGCCGTAGCCTGAGACGCATGACACAGACCTCCCCGACGTCCACGCCGGCGTCCTCGTCCGGCACGACCGACGCAGCGCGCTCCGGCATCGACCTCGACGCGCTGGACCCCGCCGTCCGCCCGCAGGACGACCTGTACCGCCACGTCAACGGGCGCTGGCTCGCGACGCACGAGATCCCCGCCGACCGCGCCATGGACGGGGCGTTCCGCGCCCTGCACGACCAGGCCGAGCTCCACGTGCGCGAGATCATCACCGACCTCGGCGAGCAGGTCGCCGCGGGCGCCGAGGGCGTCGGGCCGGACGCCGCGAAGGTCGGCGCGCTGTACGCGAGCTTCATGGACACCGAGCGCATCGAGGCGCTGGGCACGACGCCCCTGCAGGCCGACCTCGCGCTCGTCGCCGCGGCCTCGACGCAGGCCGAGCTCACCGGCGCGCTCGGCGCGCTGCAGCGCACGGGCGGCGCGGGCGCGGTCGGCTTCTGGGTCGACAACGACGCGAAGGACCCCGAGCGCTACGTCGCCTACCTCTACCAGTCCGGCCTGGGGCTGCCCGACGAGGCGTACTACCGCGAGGACCAGTACGCCCCGGTGCGCGAGAAGTACGTGCCGCACGTCGCGCGCATGCTCGCGCTCGCGGGCGTGACGTCCGAGACGTGGGGCGCGTCGCCCGAGGAGGCGGCGCAGCGCGTCATGGCGCTCGAGACGCGGCTCGCCGCGAAGCACTGGGACGTCGTCCGCGACCGCGACGCCGACCTCACGTACAACCCGCGCACGCTGGCCGCGCTCGTCGACGAGGCGCCCGGCTTCGACTGGCGCGCGTGGGTGCTCGCCCTGGGGGCGCCGCAGGGGTCGTTCGACGAGGTCGTCGTGCGCGAGCCGGACTTCGCGGCCGGGTTCGCCGAGCTCTGGGCGAGCGAGCCCCTCGAGGACTGGAAGCTGTGGATGGTGTACCACCTGGTCACCGCCCGCGCGCCCTACCTCTCGGACGAGCTCGTGGAGGCGAACTTCGACTTCTACGGCCGCACCCTCTCGGGCGCGCAGGAGGTCCGCGAGCGCTGGAAGCGCGGCGTGTCCGTCGTCGAGGGGGCGCTCGGCGAGGCCGTCGGGGCGCAGTACGTGGCCCGCCACTTCCCGCCGTCGCACAAGGCGCGCATGGAGGAGCTCGTCGCGTACCTCGTGGCCGCGTACCGCGAGTCGATCACGACGCTCGACTGGATGACCGAGGAGACCAAGGAGAAGGCGCTCGCCAAGCTCGACGCCTTCACCCCGAAGATCGGCTACCCGGTGCGGTGGCGCGACTACTCGTCGCTCGTCGTCGAGCCCGACGACCTCGTCGGCAACGTGCGCCGTGCCCACGCGTTCGAGCAGGACCGCGAGCTCGGCAAGATCGGGCGCCCGATCGACCGCGACGAGTGGTTCATGACGCCGCAGACGGTCAACGCCTACTACAACCCGGGGATGAACGAGATCGTCTTCCCCGCGGCGATCCTCCAGCCGCCGTTCTTCGACCCGGAGGCCGACGACGCCGTCAACTACGGCGGCATCGGCGCGGTCATCGGGCACGAGATCGGGCACGGGTTCGACGACCAGGGCTCGAAGTACGACGGCGCGGGCCGCCTCGAGGACTGGTGGACCGCGACGGACCGCGAGGAGTTCGAGAAGCGCACGAAGGCGCTCATCGCGCAGTACGACGCGTTCCGCCCGGCCCAGCTCGGCGAGGACGGCCCGCACGTGAACGGCGCGCTGACGATCGGCGAGAACATCGGCGACCTGGGCGGGCTGTCGATCGCGCTCAAGGCGTACCGCATCGCGCTCGGTCGACCGCTGTCCGAGGCCCCGGTGGTCGACGGGCTCACGGGCATCGAGCGCGTGTTCCTCGGCTGGGCCCAGGTCTGGCAGGCGAAGGGCCGCGACGAGGAGGTCGTGCGGCGCATCGCGACGGACCCCCACGCGCCGAACGAGTTCCGGTGCAACGGCGTGGTGCGCAACGTGGACGAGTTCTACGCGGCGTTCGACGTCCAGCCGGGCGACGCGCTCTACCTCGCCCCCGAGGAGCGCGTGCGCATCTGGTGACACGACGACGCCGGGCCCGCGGCGGGTGCTCCCCGCCGCGGGCCCGGCGTGCGCGCCGGCCCGGCCGGCGCCCGGTCAGAGCGTGCGGATCCCGGCGCGGGCGATCGTGAACCCCTTGCCCGTCGCGGTCTCGCGGCACGTCATGCCGGTCTCCGCGCTGTCGCACGTGAACGGCCCGACGGTCTTCGAGGTGCCGTAGTCGAGGATCGCCGTGTCGCCGGGCGCGGGCTGCGGCTGCTCCGCGGCGGGCACGCACGGCTGCTCGACGCTGCCGTCGGCGCCGAGGACCACCTTGTAGCCGACCGTCCCGTCGCACCCGTCGACGGGCGCGGGCTGCGTCCCGAGCTGCGCGATGACGCACGTCGCGCTGACGTCGGTGACCTCGCACGTGATGTTGCGCGACTCCGACGCGAACGTCTCGGACACCGTCGGCTCCGGCGGCGCGGCCTCCTCGGCGTCCTGCGTGGGGCTCGCGGCCGGGGGCGGCGTCGTCGCGCCGCCGGCCGGGTCGTCGTCCCCGCCGCCGACGAGCGAGATCGCGAAGACGATCGCGCCGAGCACGAGCAGGGCGTCGACGACGATGAACGCGATCCACCCCGGGCTCAGCCGGTCGGACCGGCGCCCGCGGCCCCCGCCGCCGCGCGCCTCGCCGCCGCCGGACGCGGGCGGCGGGGTGGACCCGCCCGCCGGTCCCGACGCGCGCGCCGTCGCCCCCGCGGGCGCGACCGACGCCGGCGGGTGGTACGCGGGCTGAGGCTGCTGGGGCTGCTGGGGCTGCTGCGGGACGGAGCCGTACCCGCCGTGCGGCGCCGGGTCGTACGCCGCGGTCGCCGCCGGGTACGCGGACGTCGCGCCGTAGCCCGTGGGGGCGGCGTCCGCCGCGGGGTACGACGGGCGGCTCGCGGCCGTCCCGACCGGCGCCGCGACGCCGAACCCGTTCTGCTCCGTCGCGTAGCGCACGCGCTGCGGGGGCGCCGGGGCGGGGACGGCGGGCTGCGCGGCCGTCGGGAGCTGGGTGATCGGCGTGACCTGCTGCACCGTCGTCGGCTGGAACGACGACGCGACGACCGTCGGCTGCCCGTCCGCGGGCGTCGTGCGGGGCGCCTGCGCCGTCGGGCCGCTCGTCGGCGAGAACGACGGCGGCACGGCGTGCACGGGCGGGGAGAACGCCGTCGTCGCCTGGACGTCGTCCCGACCGGCCGCGCCCCCGGGCACGCCGCCGGGAGGCGGCGGCGGCGGTGGCACGGGTGCGTTCGGGGACATGCTCTGCTCCTCGCGGGCTCCTCGTCGGACTCGCCCGGCGCGACCGGGCGGCGGGCGCTCCTGACACCGCCCGCGACCTGACGAAGCATGGCACGCCGCACCCGTGCGGGTCGAACCCCGCCGACGGTCGGACGCCTCCGTCGGCGGGGTCCGCGGACCGGTGTCCGTCAGTCGAACACGGGGCCCTGCGTGCGCGTGCGCTTGAGCTCGAAGAAGCCGGGCGTGCTCGCGACGAGGACGCACCCGTCCCACAGCCGACCTGCGGCTTCGCCCTTCGGGGCGGGCGTCACGACGGGCCCGAAGAACGCGGTGTCGCCGAACGCGACGACGGGCGTGCCGACGTCCTCGCCCACGCGCCCGATGCCCTCGGCGTGCGACGCCCGCAGCTGCTCGTCGTACGCGTCCGAGCGGGCCGCGTCCGCGAGCGAGGCGGGCAGCCCGACCTCCGCGAGCGCCTCCGTGAGCACGGCGTCGTAGTCGTCGCGGCCGCCCGGGTGCAGGCGCGTCCCGATCGCGTCGTAGAGGGGCTTGACGACCTCGTCGCCGTGCTCCACGCGCGCGGCGGTGACGACGCGCACCGGGCCCCACGCCTTGTCCATGAGCTCGCGGTACTTCTCGGGCAGGTCACGACCCTCGTTGAGCACGGCGAGGCTCATGACGTGCCAGCGCACCGTCACGTCGCGCACCTGCTCGAGCTCCCCCATCCAGCGGCTCGTCATCCAGGCCCAGGGGCACACGGGGTCGAACCAGAAGTCCGCGACGCGGACGTCGCTCCCGGTCGCGGTGGTGTCGGTCGTCGCGGTGAGGGTCACGGGACGGGTCTCCTTCGTCGTGGGACGGCGGTCCGGCGGGCCCGGGCCGTCGGTCGTGCGGCAGCGTGCGGCGGGGTGCCCGCGCGGGCACCCCACAGTCACGACGCCGCGCGGCCGCAGCGTATTCCCGCGGGCGCATTTTCCGGGGGTGCGCGCGGCGTGCGTGGGATGATCGTCCGTGGCCCACAGGCCGACGTCGTGGCCGCCCGGCCCGACCCCGAGACCGAGGAGATGCAGTGCCCGGAGAGAACCTCACCCGCGCCGAGGCGAGCGAGCGCGCGGCGATCGTCGACGTCCAGTCCTACGAGGTCGACCTCGACCTCACGACGGGGGCGACGACGTTCGCGTCGACGACCGTGGTGCGGTTCACCGCGACCGAGGGCGCGAGCACGTTCGTGGACCTCGTCGCGCCGACCGTGCGCGAGGTCGTGCTCAACGGACGGTCGCTCGACCCGGCGCAGGTGTTCGCCGACTCGCGCATCGCGCTCGACGGCCTCGCGGCCGAGAACGAGCTGCGCGTCGTCGCGGACTGCGCGTACACGAACACGGGCGAGGGCCTGCACCGGTTCGTCGACCCCGTCGACGGCGAGGTCTACCTCTACACCCAGTTCGAGGTGCCGGACTCACGGCGCGTGTTCGCCGTGTTCGAGCAGCCCGACCTCAAGGCGACGTTCGCGTTCACCGTCACCGCGCCCGCGGCGTGGCAGGTCGTGAGCAACCAGCCGACGCCGGAGCCGACGGCGCTCGGGACGAAGGCCGACCCGACCGGCACCGGCGCCGGCGACGTCGAGGTCGCGCGCTGGACGTTCGAGCCGACGCCGCGCATCTCGTCGTACATCACCGCGCTCGTCGCGGGGCCGTACGTCGTGGAGCGCAGCGAGCTCACGTCGTCCGACGGCCGCACCATCCCGCTCGGGGTGTTCTGCCGCGCGTCGCTCGCCGACCACATGGACGCCGACTACGTGTTCGACAAGACGCGCGAGGGCTTCGCGTTCTTCGAGTCCGCGTTCGAGCACCCGTACCCGTTCGACAAGTACGACCAGCTCTTCGTGCCCGAGTACAACATGGGTGCGATGGAGAACGCGGGCTGCGTGACGTTCACCGAGACGTACGTGTTCCGCTCCAAGGTCACGGACGCCGTCAAGGAGCGCCGCGTCGTGACGATCCTCCACGAGCTCGCGCACATGTGGTTCGGTGACCTCGTCACCATGAAGTGGTGGAACGACCTGTGGCTCAACGAGTCGTTCGCGGAGTACGCCTCGACGCTCGCGACCGCCGAGGCGACCGAGTGGCACGAGGCCTGGACGACGTTCGCCGCGATGGAGAAGTCGTGGGCGTACCGCCAGGACCAGCTGCCGTCGACGCACCCCATCGTCGCGACGATCAACGACCTCGAGGACGTGTTCGTCAACTTCGACGGCATCACGTACGCCAAGGGCGCGTCGGTGCTCAAGCAGCTCGTCGCGTGGGTCGGCAAGGAGCAGTTCCTCGCGGGCGTGGCGGCGTACTTCCGCAAGCACGCGTGGGGCAACACCGAGCTGCGCGACCTGCTCGTCGAGCTCGAGGCGACGAGCGGTCGTGACCTCGGCGCGTGGTCGGCGCTGTGGCTCGAGACGGCGGGCGTGAACACGCTGCGGCCCGAGTTCGAGCTCGACGCCCACGGCCGCTTCACCACGTTCTCCGTGGTGCAGACCGCGCCGGCGGACCACCCGACGCTGCGCCCGCACCGGCTCGGCATCGGCTTCTACGACCTCGTGGACGGCGTGCTGACGCGCGTGCACCGCGTCGAGGTCGACGTGGACGGCCCGCGCACCGAGATCCCCGAGCTGCTCGGCCTCGACCGCCCGCAGCTCGTGCTGCTCAACGACGACGACCTCGCGTACGCGAAGATCCGCCTCGACCCCGCGTCGCTCCAGGTCGCGACCGAGCACCTCGCCGACCTCGCGGACCCCCTGGCGCGCTCGCTCGTGTGGGGCTCGGCGTGGGACGCGACGCGCGACGGCGAGACCCCGGCGAGCGACTACGTGCGCCTCGTGCTCGGCAACATCGCGCGCGAGACCGAGTCCACGACGATCCGCACGACGCTCAACCAGCTCGCGCTCGCGACGAAGACGTACGTCGCGCCCGAGCGCCGCGCGGAGACGCTCGCGCACGTCGGCGACGTGCTGTGGTCGCTCGCGCAGGAGGCCGCCGCCGGGTCCGACCTGCAGTTCCAGCTCGTGAAGTTCTTCGCCCACCTCGCGTCGACGCCGGCGCACGGCGAGGCGCTGCGCTCGCTGCTCGACGGCTCGGCCGCGCTCGACGGGCTCGAGATCGACACCGACCTGCGCTGGGAGATCCTCGAGGGCCTCGTGCTGCTCGACCTCGCGGACGACGCGGAGATCGAGGCGACGCTCGCCGCCGACTCGACGGCGACCGGCCAGCAGTCGGCGGCGCGCGCCCGGGCGACCGTGCCGACGGCCGAGGCGAAGCGCGAGGCGTTCGACCGCCTCGTCGGCTCCGACGACGCCCCGAACGCGATCGTGCGCGCGACGACGCTGGGTTTCCAGCACGTCAACGACCCCGAGTCGCTCGCGCCGCTCGTCGGCGCGTACTTCGACGCGCTGCTCCCCCTGTGGGACCAGCGGTCGTACCACATCGCGGAGGCGCTCGTCACGGGCCTGTACCCCGCGCCCCTCGCGAGCACCGTGCTGCGCGACGCGACGCAGGAGTGGCTCGACGCGAACGCCGACGCCGCGCCCGCGCTGCGCCGCCTCGTCGTCGAGAACCTCGCCGGCGTCGAGCGGGCGCTCGCGGCCCAGGCCGCCGACGCCTGACCCGGCACCGACAGCGCGCCGAGCAATGGGGGGGGGGGGGGGGGGGGGGGGCGCCGGGGGCCGCCCCCCGCCGCGG
>NZ_JAAFAN010000098.1:0-8966 GCF_010287905.1 Cellulosimicrobium composti | reverse complement strand
TGGGCGTCGGAGGGGGCTGGGGTTTTGGGGCCGGCCCTGTGGCGGTGGGGGGGGGGGGCCCCGGGGGGGGGGGGGGGGGGGGGCCGGGGGGGGCCGGTGGGCCCGGGGCCCGACGCCGCGGCGGTCGTGCCCCCCACACCCGACCCCGCGGCGTCGTCCGTGCCGCCGGTCGGCCCGCCGGTCGGCCCGCCGGTCGGAGAGGGCGCGGCGGCGGGCTCGGCGCCCGGGGCCTCCGGGGCGGGTTCCGGCGCCGGTGCGGGCGCGGGTTCGGGTGCCGTGGTCGGCGCGCCGGGGCTCGTCCTCGGCGGCGTCACGGCGGTCGTGGTCGCGGCGGTCGTCGGCGTCGGCGCGGTCGCCGGGTGGTGGGCAGGTGCGCCGTCCGGGGCCCCGCCCGTCGCCGAGGAGACGGCACCGGGCGCGCCCGCGCCGGGGACGACGTCGGGCGGGTCGTCCGCACCCGCGGCGCCGGGCGACGCCGCGGGCGGACCGGCCGCACCTCCCGGCACGGACGACGCGGCGGCGGACGACGACCGCGCGGCCGACGGCGACCCCGCGCCCACGGTGCAGGAGCCGGGCGCCGGCACGACGTCCGCGCCGACGGACCCCGCGGGCGTGCCCGCACCGCCCGTGACCGCGCCCGCGCGGCCGAGCCCCGCGCCGAACGACCCGGCGCCGACCGACCCCACGCCCGCCCCCGTGGACCCGGCCCCCGCCGGCCCGGACGCGCCCGTCCTCGCGTCGGCGGCCGCGCCGGGCGTCGTCGGCGTCTTCCCGGTCCTGCGCGGGACGGGAGAGCCCGGGGCGGCCGTCACGCTGCTCGACGCCGGGGGAGCGGTGGTCGGCGCGGCCGTCGTCGGGGACGACGGCACGTGGGAGGCCGTCGCGGACGGGCTGAGCGCGCACGGCGAGCACACGCTGCGCGCCGTGCAGGAGGTCGACGGCGCGGTGTCCGAGCCGTCGGCCGCGGTGGGTCCCTACGCGTTCGACCTGCCCGTCCTGCTCTCGCCCGCCCCGGGGTCCACGGTGGCCGGGCGCCCCACGGGGCTGCCGTGGGAGGAGGCGCGCTTCACGGTCGACGCCCAGTTCTCCGGCACGCCCGGGCTCGTGGTCGAGGCCGTCGTCGACGGCCGCGCGACCGGCAACACGCACGCGCTGGGCGACACCCCGCTCGTGCGGCAGGTGTCCCGCCTCACCCTCGGGGAGCACACGCTCGGGCTCCGCGTCGTCGACCCGGCCACCGGCGGGCACGGACCGCTCGTGACCTCGCGGTTCACCGTCGTCCGCTGAGCTCCCACCGCACCGTCGTCCGTCGTCGAGGCGCCGTCGGCCGTGGACCGGCGCCGCGCGCCCGGTCGGCGCGACTCACTCCGCGCGGTCCGGCGCGGTGCCGTCGGAGGCGGCGCGGTCGGAGGCGGGCCCGTCCGCCCCGGGCCGGTCCGAGCCGGAGCGGCGGCTGAACCGCATGACGACGTAGAGCACCGCACCCACGGCGAGGAGGATGCCAGCGCGCAGCCACGTCACGGCGTCCTGCTGCGTGAGGAGCAGCACGCACGACGCGACGCCCAGCACCGGCACCACGGTGATCACGCGGAAGTGCGGCTCCTCGACCTTCTCGCGCCGCAGCACGAGCACCGCGACGTTCGTCGCCGCGAAGACGAGCAGGAGCAGCAGCACCACCGTCTCCGCGAGGCCTGCGACGTCGCCCGTGAAGACGAGACCCATCGCGACCGCCGTGGTGACGACGATCGCGACCCACGGGGTGCGGCGCCGGGGCAGCACGCGCCCGAGCGCGGTCGGGAGCAGGTCCTGCTCGGCCATCCCGTACGCGAGGCGGCTCGCCATGATCATCGTCAGGAGCGCGCCGTTCGCCACGGCGATGAGCGCGACGAGGGAGAACACCCACGCGGGGACGGAGCCCTCGGCGTCGACGACCTCGAGGAGCGGGCCCGTGGACCCGGCGAGCGACTGCGGGTCGACGACCGCGACGGCCGCGACCCCGACGGCGACGTAGACGACGCCGGCCGTGACGAGCGCGCCGAACAGCGCGCGCGGGTAGGTACGGCGCACGTCGCGCACCTCCTCCGCGAGGTTGGCCGACGTCTCGAACCCGACGAACGAGTAGTACGCGAGGATCGCGGCCCCCAGCACCGTGATCGCCGGCGTCGTGCCCTCGACGAACTGCGTGACGCGGCCCGGCTCACCGTCACCGCGGCCGAGCACCACGACGGCGAGCACGACGATGAGCAGGAGACCGGAGAGCTCGATCGCCGTCATGGCGACGTTGGCGCGCAGGGACTCCTTGATGCCGCGCGCGTTGAGCGTCGCGACGAGCGCGAGGAAGAGGACCGCGACGAGCCGGTCGGGCGCGTCGACGAACGTCGCGAAGTAGTCGCCCGCGAAGGCGAGCGACAGGCCGGCCGCGCTCGTCACGCCCGCCGCGAGCATGGAGAAGCCGACGAGGAACGACACGAGCGGGCTGCGGAACGCGCGGTCCGCGAAGACCGCGGCGCCGCCCGCACGCGGGTACTTGGTCACGAGCTCCGCGTACGAGCCGGCGGTGAGCAGGGCGAGGCCGAGCGCGACGAGCAGCGGCAGCCACACCGCGCCGCCCACCTCGCCCGCCATCTCGCCGACCAGCGCGTAGACGCCGGCCCCGAGGACGTCGCCGAGGATGAACAGGTAGAGGAGCTTTCCGCCGACGGACCGCGAGAGCCGGGTGTCGGGATCGGTGGCCTGCTCCGTGG
This sequence comes from Cellulosimicrobium composti, assembly GCF_010287905.1. NCBI lineage: Bacteria > Bacillati > Actinomycetota > Actinomycetes > Micrococcales > Promicromonosporaceae > Cellulosimicrobium > Cellulosimicrobium composti. The sequence goes on along the minus strand of NZ_JAAFAN010000098.1, from coordinate 6,222 downwards.
GTGCGGGGGCTGCGTTCATGCGGTCACCGTGCCACGGGTGCGCGTCGCTCGCTCCCGTACGGCGGCCGCCCGGGCGCACCGGGGCGCGGGGGGAGCGCGTGCGAGCCGCCGGGGCCCGTGCGAGCGTGGACGTCCCGGGTCCAGCAGCGAGCCCGTCGGCACGAGCGTGACCGGCGGCGTCCTCGCGAGCCGCGTCGGCCGCGCGCCGTCGCGAGGAGACGACATGGACGACACGCCGGGGACGACGACGGGCGCCGCGCGGGTGGCGGCCCGCGCGCGGCGCGCGGTGGTGACCGGCGGCGCCGGGTTCGTGGGGAGCCACGTGTGCGAGGCGCTCGTGGCGCACGGCGTCGAGGTCGTGTGCGTGGACGACCTCTCGACCGGCGACCTGGGCAACCTCGCCGCGCTGCGCGACGAGCCCCGGTTCACGTTCGTCGAGGCCGACGTCTCCCGGGGCCTGGACGCCGTCGGCGACGAGCCGGTGGACCTCGTGCTCCACCTCGCCTCGCCCGCGTCGCCCCTCGACTACCTCCGCCTGCCGCTCGAGACGCTGCTCGTCGGCTCGGCCGGGACGCGCCACGCCCTCGAGCTCGCCGGGCGCGCGGGTGCGCGGTTCGTCCTCGCCTCGACGTCCGAGGTCTACGGCGACCCGGAGGTCCACCCGCAGCGCGAGGACTACTGGGGTCACGTCAACCCGGTCGGCCCGCGCAGCGTGTACGACGAGTCCAAGCGGTTCGCCGAGGCGACGACGGCGGCCTACCGGCGCAGCCGCGGGGTCGACGCGGGGATCGTGCGGATCTTCAACACGTACGGACCGCGCATGCGCGGGCACGACGGGCGCATGGTCCCCACGTTCGTGCGGCAGGCGCTCGCGGGCGAGCCCCTGACGGTCGCGGGAGACGGGTCCCAGACCCGCTCGGTGTGCTACGTCGACGACCTCGTCGACGGGATCCTCGCGTTCGCGGCGACGGACCACCCCGGTCCGGTGAACCTCGGGAACCCGACGGAGCTCACCGTGGGGCAGGTGGCCGAGGACGTCCTCGCCGCGACGGGGAGCGACGCCGGGGTCGTGCACGTCGACCTGCCGGAGGACGACCCGCGCCGCCGCCGGCCGGACGCGGCGCTCGCGGAGCGGCTGCTCGGGTGGCGGGCGCGGACGCCGTGGCCCGAGGGGCTCGCGCGCACGGTCGCCTGGTTCCGCGCGGAGGACGGCGGCGCCGAGGTCGCGGCCGCGGTGGGCCGAGGGGCGTCGGCATGAAGGTCTCGGTGCACGGCTGCGGCTACCTCGGGGCGGTGCACGCGGCGGCCATGGCGCGCCTGGGCCACGACGTGGTGGGGATCGACGTGGACGCGGCACGCGTGGCGGCGCTCGCCGAGGGACGCGCTCCGTTCTTCGAGCCCGGCCTCACGGCGCTGCTCGCGGGGACCGGAGGACCGGGCGCTCTGCGCTTCTCGACCGACGCCGCGGACGCCGCGGCGGCCGAGGTGCACTTCCTGTGCGTCGGCACGCCGCAGTCGGCCGGCAGCGGGGTCGCCGACCTCCAGCAGCTCGAGGCGGCGCTCGCAGCCCTGCGGCCCCACCTGCGGCCGGGGTCGGTCGTCGTCGGCAAGTCGACGGTGCCCGTGGGGACCGCCGCGCGGCTCGCGGCCGGGCTCCCCGACGGCGTCGGCCTCGCGTGGAACCCGGAGTTCCTCCGCGAGGGTCACGCGGTGGCGGACACGCTGCACCCCGACCGGCTCGTCTACGGCGTCCCCGACGACGGCGGAGAGGCGCTCGTCGCGCGGCTCGACGCGGTGTACGCACGGCTCCTCGCCGACGACGTGCCGCGCCTCGTGACGGACCTCGCGACGGCGGAGCTCGCCAAGGTGGCCGCGAACGCGTTCCTCGCGACGAAGATCTCGTTCGCCAACGCGGTCGCGGAGGTGTGCGAGGCCGCCGGGGGCGACGCCGTCGCCCTCGTGGGCACGATGGCGCTCGACCGTCGCATCGGCGGGGACTACCTGGGAGTCGGCCTCGGGTTCGGCGGGGGCTGCCTGCCGAAGGACATCCGGGCGTTCGCGGCCCGCGCGCGCGAGCTCGGGGTGGGCGACGCCGTGTCGTTCCTCGACGAGGTCGACGCGATCAACGACCGCTGCCGCGACCGCGCGGTCGAGCTCGCGCGCGCGGCGTGCGGCGGCTCGCTCGCGGACCGGCGCGTCGCGGTGCTCGGTGCCGCCTTCAAGCCGGACAGCGACGACGTGCGCAGCTCACCCGCGCTCGCCCTCGCACGGGCGGTCGCCGCCGAGGGGGCCGACGTCGTGGTCACCGACCCGCAGGCCCTCGCGCTCGCGCAGGCCGCCGCGCCCGAGCTCGGGTACGCCGCGGACGTGCGCGAGGCGGCCGCCGGCGCCGACGTCGTCGTGCTCGCGACCGAGTGGGACGAGTACCGCGCGCTCGACCCGCACGCCCTGGCGCGGGTCGTCCGCGCCCCGCACCTTGTGGACGCGCGCAACGCCGTGGACCGTGCGCGGTGGCGCGCCGCCGGGTGGGACGTGCGCGCGCTCGGCGTCGCCGCCGTGCGCGCGGCGCCCGCTCAGTCGAGCAGCCCGACGGCGTAGCCGACGAAGAACAGCGCGGTGAGGACCGCGACCGCGCCGACGACGCCGACCCACACCCACGGCACGGCCCGGTGGGGGCCGTGCTCCTCGTGGCCCTGGGGCGCGCTGACCTGGTCCTCCGCCGGCGGCGTCTCGCCGGGCTGCACGTCGCCGCTCGCCGAGAAGTCGGCGGCGCCCGAGCGGTGCGTGGCGTCCAGGGGGTCGGGGTCGGGAGAGGCGGGGCCGGTCATGGGAGTCCTTCCGTCGTGGTCGGGTCGGTGCCGTCGGTTCGCGACGCTCACGGGCGGCGCCAGTCGTCGGAGGTCAGGTGCGACCCGGCCATCGGGCCCATGCGCAGCATCCCGCCGTCGACGGCCCAGGACGCTCCCGTGACGTACGTGGCGTCCGGCCCGCACAGGAACGCCACGACGGCGGCGACCTCGCGCGCGTCCCCGGGCCGGCCCAGCGGGACGCCGGCGCGGTCCGTCGGGTGCGGGTCCTCGTCCTCCTGCCCGGTCATCGCCGTCGCGATCTCGCCGGGCGCGACGGCGTTGACGGTGATGCCGTGCTCCGCGAGCTCGAGCGCCGCGACCTGGGTCAGCAGGCCGAGGCCGCCCTTCGCGGCGCAGTAGGGCGCGGCCCCGACGCGCGGGGCGTGCTCGTGCACGCTCGTCACGTTGACGACGCGCCCGCCGCGCCCGCCAGCGACCATGTGCCGCGCCGCGGCCTGGGTGAGGACGAACGGGCCGTCGAGGTCGGTCGCGAGCACCTCGCGCCAGGTCGCGACGTCGAGGTCGAGGAACGGCGTGGCGGTGCCCGTCCCGGCGACGTTCACGAGCGCGTCCACGCGCCCGAGCTCGGCGGCGAGCGCGTCGACGGCCGGGGCGAGCGCGTCGAGGTCCGTGACGTCGACGCGCCGGGTCGCGGCGCGCGCTCCCGCCGCGCGGACCTCGCGCGCGGTCGCGTCCGCGTCGTCCTCGTCCGCGTACCAGCACAGGCCGAGGTCGAACCCGGCGGCGGCGAGCGCGACGGCGGTCGCGCGCCCGATCCCGGACTCGGAGCCCGTGACGAGCGCGACGGGCCGGTCCCCGGCGGCAGGGGCGCTCGCCGGTCCGGAGGTGCGGGGGTCGAGGTCGGGAGCGGTCATGCCTCGACCCTCCGGACGTCGGCGCCCGCACGCATCTCGGGCGCGTCCTCGCCGGACGACGCGAGGAGCGAACGCGCCGCGGCGACGACCTCGTCGACCGTCACCCGGTCGAGCGCCGGGTCGAGGTCGGCGCCGTGCGGGTCGCCCCGGTGCGCCGGCTCGGCGTCCGCGCCGTGCCAGAGCACGGCGTGCAGGTCGGGGTCGACCGCCGGGCCCCACGCCGACGGCGGCGTCGGGCCGAACAGGACGACGGACGGCGTCGCGAAGGCCGTCGCGAGGTGCGCGACCCCCGTGTCCCCGCACACCACGAGCCGTGCCGTCCCGACGACGTCGGCGAGCGCGGGCAGGTCGAGCGTCCCGGCGGCGCCGGTCACCGTCCCCGTCGTGCCGTCGGCCGCCGGGCCGTCGGCCGCCGGGCCGTCGCCCGACGGACCGTCGCCCGCCGCGCTCCGGGCCTCGGAGGCCTCCGCGACGACGCGCGCGACGAGCTCGCGCTCGTCGGGGCCGCCCGTGACGACGACGTCGCGCCCGGAGGCGGCGAGGCCGCGCACGACGGCCGCGAACCGGTCTGCGGGCCAGCGGCGGGACCCCGCGGCCGCGCCCGGGTGGACGACGACGTGCCGCCCGCGCGAGGCCGGGGCGTCGAGGCGCAGGTCCTCGCGCGCGCACGTGCCGCCCGCGGACGTGACGAGTCGGCACCAGCGGTCGACCTCGTGCTCGTCGGGGTCCCAGCCCGGCCCGTCGACGCCCGCCTCGGGCGACGCGAACGCGACGACCTGCTCGGGCGCGGTGTCGAGAAGCACGCGGTGGCTCTCCGGGCCCGAGCCGTGGAGGTTCACCGCCACGTGCCCGGCGGGCGCCGCGCCCGTCACGGTCTGCGCCTCCTCGGCCCACGCGAGCGGGGCGAGCCCGCGCGTCGGGACGACGCCGTCGACGAGGCCCAGGTCGCGCAGCCAGGAGCCGACCTCCTCGGGGGCGGCGAGCAGGACGCGCCGCCCCGGCCACGCGCGCCGCACGCCCCGCAGCGCCGGGACCGCCGTGAGCGCGTCCCCGAGCCCGAGCGCGCGCAGCACGAGCACCGTGCCCTCGTCCTGGCTCGCGAGACCGGGCAGGTCGGCGGCGCGCTCCGCCGCGCCGTCCGTCACGGCCACGACGTCTCGCCGGAGGCCATGACGAGCATCTCGCGGATCTCGCAGCCCACGGGCTGGCGGAGCGCCGTGACGACGGCCGCCGCGGTCGCGCGCGGGTCGTTGAGGTCGGCGTCCGGTCCGGGTCTGTACTGCTCGGTGCGCCCGTCGAAGAACGCGGTGCGCATCCCGCCGGGCACGAGGCACGTGACGCCGACGCGGCCCGCGAGCTCCGCGGCGAGCGCCTGCGAGAACCCGCGCACGGCGAACTTCGACGCGCAGTAGGCGGTCGCGTCCGAGACGCCCTTGAGCCCGAGCGTCGACGCGACGGTCACGACCGTCCCGCGGCGCTCCTCGAGGTGGGGCAGCGCGGCGCGCACGACCGCGACGGTGCCGAACAGGTTGACGCGCACGACGCGCTCCCACGTCTCGACGTCGATCTCGTCGAGCCGCCCGCACGCGTCGGTCCCCGCCGCGGTGACCACGGCGTCGGGCGGTCCCACCTCGAGCGCGAGGCGCTCGACGGCCGCGGCCGCGGCGGCGGAGTCGGACAGGTCGACGACGGCGTGCGGCACGCCCGCGGCGGGCGCGACCCGGTCGAGCACGACCGGCTTGCCGCCGGCGGCCGTCACGGCGTCGACGAGCGCGGCGCCGAGCCCGCTCGCGCCTCCCGTGACGTAGACGGTGCCGAGCTCGCGCGGGACGGGCGCCGGCGACTCGGGCTGGCGGGGGGTCGGTGCGGTCGCGGTCATGCGGTCGTCTCCTTCGTCAGCGGGTGGGTGCCGGGCGCGAATCGCCCCGAGCGCTCGAGGATCGAGGTCGTGGACCGGCCGTCCACGTAGGGCAGGACGACGACCCGGCCGCCGTGCCGCCGGACCACCTGCGCCTCGGGCAGGGTCTCCTCGGTGTAGTCGCCGCCCTTGGCCCACACGTCCGGGCGCAGGCGCTCGAGGGCGGCGCGCGGGTCGTCCTCGTCGAACACGACGACGGCGGACACGCAGTCGAGCGCGGACAGGACGCGCGCGCGGTCCGCCTGCCCGACGACGGGGCGTTCGGGCCCCTTGAGCCGGCGGACCGACGCGTCGCCGTTGAGCAGGACGACGAGGTGGTCGCCGAGGCGGGCCGCGGCCTCGAGCGTCGCGACGTGCCCGGCGTGGAGGATGTCGAAGCACCCGCCGGTCGCGACGACCGTGCCCCCGCGGGCGCGCAGCCGGGCCGCGACCTCCTCGGGGGCGGCCGCGTCGGCGGCGGACCCCGTGGGGGCGCCGTCGGGTCCCGGGCGCGCGGCAGTCCGGCCGGCGGGCGCGGCGTCGGCGCGTCGGCGGTAGCCCTCCGCGCCGCCCGCGGCGACCCACGCCGAGGCCGCGCCCA
>NZ_JAAFAN010000097.1:0-9321 GCF_010287905.1 Cellulosimicrobium composti | reverse complement strand
GGCGAGAACAAGGTCGAGGCCCTCACGCTGCGCGACACCGTGACCGGCGAGGAGCGCGAGCTCCCCGCGACCGGCCTGTTCGTCGCCATCGGCCACGAGCCCCGCACCGAGCTCGTCAAGGGTCAGATCGACCTGGACGACGAGGGCTACATCCAGGTCGTCGGGCGCACCACCGCGACCAACCTCGAGGGCGTGTTCGCGTGCGGCGACGCCGTCGACCACACCTACCGCCAGGCCATCACCGCCGCCGGCTCGGGGTGCTCCGCCGCCCTCGACGCGCAGCGCTACCTCACCGAGCTCGCCGACGCCGCGGGCCTCGCGGACCTGGCCGGCACGCCGACGACGCCGAACCCGGACGGTCTGCCCGCGGCGCTGGAGGAGGTCCGATGAGCACGGTGACGGTCACCGACGACACGTTCGACGAGGTGGTCCTGTCCTCGAAGGGCCCGGTGCTGGTGGACGTGTGGGCGACCTGGTGCGGCCCGTGCCGCCAGGTCGCGCCGATCCTGGACGAGCTCGCCGAGGAGTACGCGGGCAGGCTCACGATCGCCAAGCTCGACGCGGACGCCAACCCGGCGACGGTCGCCGCGGCCGGGGTCGTGTCGATCCCGACGCTGAACTTCTACTCCGGCGGGCGGCTGGTGAAGTCGGTCGTGGGCGCGCGCCCGAAGCAGGCGCTGGTCGCCGAGATCGAGGAGGTCCTCGCGTGAGCGAGGCCACCGCGACCACGCGCGGGCGCCTGTCGACGCTGGACCGGTGGCTGCCGGTGTGGATCGGGTTGGCCATGGTCGCCGGCCTGGTCCTGGGCCGGTTCGTCCCGGCGCTGTCGGACGTGCTGGCCGCGCTCGAGGTCGGCGGGATCTCGGTCCCGATCGCGCTCGGGCTGCTGGTGATGATGTACCCGGTGCTGGCCAAGGTGCGCTACGACCGGGTCGGTGCGGTCACCGGCGACAAGCGGCTCCTGGTGTCCTCACTGGTGCTGAACTGGCTGGTCGGGCCGGCGCTGATGTTCGCCCTGGCGTGGATCTTCCTGCCGGACCTGCCCGAGTACCGCACGGGCCTGATCATCGTGGGCCTGGCCCGGTGCATCGCCATGGTCGTGATCTGGAACGACCTGGCGTGTGGGGACCGGGAGGCCGCGGCGGTGCTGGTCGCGATCAACTCCGTGTTCCAGGTCGTCGCGTTCTCCTTGCTCGGGTACTTCTACCTCACGGTGCTGCCCGGGTGGCTGGGCCTGGACACCCAGGGCCTGGACGTGTCGGTGGGGCAGATCGCGCTCAATGTGCTCGTGTTCCTCGGCGTCCCGCTGGCCGCCGGGTTCGCCTCGCGCCTGGTCGGGGAGCGCGCCAAGGGTCGCGCCTGGTACGAGGACCGGTTCCTGCCCGTCATCGGCCCGTGGGCGCTGTACGGGCTGCTGTTCACGATCGTGCTGCTGTTCGCCCTGCAGGGCGAGGCCGTGACCTCCAACCCGCTCGACGTCGCACGGATCGCGCTGCCGCTGCTGGTGTACTTCGCGGCCATGTGGGGCATCGGCGTCGTCACCGGCAAGGTCTTGGGCCTGGGGTACGCGCGCACCACGACGTTGGCGTTCACCGCGGCGGGCAACAACTTCGAGCTCGCGATCGCCGTCGCGATCGGCACGTTCGGCGCGACCTCCGGCCAAGCCCTGGCCGGCGTCGTCGGGCCGCTCATCGAGGTCCCCGTCCTGGTGGGGCTCGTCTACGTCTCCCTGTGGGTCGCGCGCCGCTGGTTCGCCGTCGACCCCTACGCCGCGGCGGAACAGACGCCCGAGCTGGAAGAGGTGAGGTCATGACCACCCAGAGCCTGCCCTTGACCGTCGCGGACCCGGACTGCACGCCGCAGATCGAGGCGCACGCGATCGGGACCGAGGTCGCCGGCGCGGTCGCGGTCACGCTCAAGGCCCTCGCCGAGCCGCTGCGCCTGCGAATGCTGTCGTTCATCGCGACCTCGCCTGCCGGGGAGGCGTGCGTGTGCGACCTTGCCGCGCTGACGGACGTGTCCCAGCCGACCGTGTCCCACCACCTGAAGGTGCTGCGTGACGTCGGGGTGCTGGCCTCGGAGCGGCGCGGCACCTGGGTCTGGTACCGCATCACGCCCGGGTACAAGGCCGCGGTGTCCACCCTGCTGGAGTCGTTCGCCCCGGCCGCGCTCGAGGCCCTGGTCGGCCCGCACGAGCTCACGGGCCTGGAGGACGTCGACGCCGCGCTCGACCACCTCGCGACCGACCTCGCCGCCCGCCACCCCGACCTCGGGCCGGGCGTGGTGCTGGGCACCGTGCGCGAGTCCTACACGGCACTGGCCCGATCGGCCACGGTCTCGGCGCACCTGCTCACCCTCACCGAGCGGTTCGCCCGTCAACGCCTGGCCGACCTCACCCGCGAGGCCGACGCACGCCCGCAGGTGCTGTTCGTCTGCGTCGCCAACGCCGGCCGCTCTCAGCTCGCCGCCGCACTGGTGCGCCGCTACGCCGGCGACCGGGTCGTGGTGCGCTCGGCCGGCTCAACCCCGGCAGCGGACGTGCACCCCGCTGTGCGCCCCGAGCTGGCCGCGCTCGGCACCACTGAGGGCGAGGCCTACCCCAAGCCGCTGACCGACGACGCGGTCCGCGCCGCCGACGTCGTGATCACGATGGGCTGCGGCGACGTGTGCCCGGTCCTGCCCAGCACCCGGTACGAGGACTGGCTCGTGGGCGACCCCGCCCTGGCCTCCCCGGCCGGCGTCGCCGCGATCCGCGACGAGCTGGACACCCGGGTGCGCGCCCTGCTCGCCGACCTCCTGCCCGACCTCGACCTGCCCACCCCCTGAACTACCGGAGACCTCCATGACCGACACAGTTTCGAAGCCGTCCGCCCTGTTCGTCTGCGTGCACAACGCCGGACGCTCCCAGATGGCCGCCGGGTACCTGCGCGCCCTGTCCGGCGGGGCCGTGGAGGTCCGCTCTGCCGGGTCCGCCCCGGCCGACCAGATCAACCCCGTCGCCGTCGAGGCCATGCTCGAGGAGGGCATCGACATCCGCGCCGAGCAGCCAAAGGTCCTCACGACCGAGGCCGTGCAGTCCTCCGACGTCGTGATCACCATGGGCTGCGGGGACGCGTGCCCGATCTTCCCCGGCAAGCGCTACGAGGACTGGGCCCTGGAGGACCCGGCCGGGCAGGGCATCGAGTCCGTGCGCCCGATCCGCGACGAGATCCGCTCTCGCGTGCTAACCCTGCTCGACGAGCTCGGCGTCACGCCCGTCCAGGCCGCAACCGCCTGACGCACCCCGTCGCAACGGCGACGTCGGCCGGCACCCACGCAGAGGGGTGCCGGCCGACGTGCGTGTCAGGCCAGGGTCTTCTGCAGCAGGCTCGTGCCCAGCCACCGGTCGAACTTGCGGCCCACACGCTCGAGCCGCCCCGCGCCGGTGAACCCGGCGCGGCGGTGCAGCGCCAGAGACGCGGCGGTGTCGCCGTCGGCGACGACCGCGATCACCTCCCGTGCGCCGGCCGCCGCGGCGCCGGTGAGCACCTGGTCGAGCAGCCGGGTCCCGATCCCGCGCCCGGTGGCGGCCGGGTCGAGGTAGATCGTGTCCTCGACCGTGTGGGCGTAGGCCGGGCGCGGGCGCCACGGGCCCACGTAGGCGAACCCGGCCACGGCGCCGTCGAGGTCGGCGACCAGGAACGGCCAGCCGGCACCCTGCACGGACGCGAGCTTGTCCGCCCACACGGCCTCGCCCGGCGGGGTGAGCTCGAACGTCGCGGTCGACGTCACCACGTAGTGGTCGTAGATGCGCGCGACCCCCGCCAAGTCGGCGGGGGTCGCGGTCCGCAGGGTCAGGCTCACGCGTCCTGGCCGTCGCCCGAGCGGCCGTGCACGACGCCGGTCGCGAACCCGACACCTGCCGGTGCCCCGACACCGAGGGTGACCAGCTGCGGCGCCGCCGGCGCGGTGCCGCAGCACGACCCGCTCGCCCCCGCGCCGTCCGCCTCCAGAGCGAGGTCGGTCGAGCAGACCCCGGTCGCGGGGAGGGCCAGCTCGACCGCGTCGGCCGCAGCCCGGTCCCCTGCCAGCGCCGCCGCGATCGAGCGCACCTGCTCGTAGCCCGTGGCGAGCAGGAACGTCGGCGCACGCCCGTAGGACTTCATGCCCGCGAGGTAGAACCCGTCGTCCGGGTGGGACAGCACCTGCTCCCCGTGCGGGGGCACCGTGCCGCACGAGTGCTGGTTCGGGTCGATCAGCGGAGCGAGCGCCGCGGGCGCCTCCACGACCGGGTCCAGGTCCAGGCGCACCTCGCGCAGCATGTCCAGGTCCGGGCGGAACCCGGTGGCGTTCACGATCTGGTGCACCTCGAGGTTCAGCGCCCCGTCGCGCGCGGTCCCCACCACCTGCACCGTCTCCCCCGCGGGCACGAGCCGCTCGATCGACACCCGCGTCAGCAACGTCAGGCGCCCGGCCTCCACGGCCGCCCGCAGGCGCGTGCCCAGCAGCCCGCGCGCCGGGAGTTCGTCGTCCGTGCCGCCACCGAAGAGCCGCCGCGCGGACCCGCCGCGGATCGCCCACGTGATCGTGGTCGCCGGCTCTGCCTCGGCCAGCTCGACCAGGGCAAGCAGCGTGTTCGCCGCCGAGTGCCCCATCCCGACCACGAGCGTGTCCCGCCCGGCGAACCGGTCACGCTGGGACCCCAGGACATCTGGCAGCGGGCCCGTCACGTACCCGGCGGCCTGCGCTTCGCCGGCGGCCGGGAGCCCGGACACACCCAGCGGGTTCGAGGTCGAGAACGTGCCCGACGCGTCGATCACCGCCCGCGCCAGCACATCGCTCACCATGCCGTCGCCGTCCACGGTCCGCACCCGATACCCGCGCCGCTCGCGCCCGAGCGACCGCGTCTTGTCCGCCCCGTCACGCGCCACCGCCAGCACTCGCGTCCCGGTCCGCAGCCGCGACGCGATCTGCGGTGTCGCGGCCAGCGGGGCCAGGTACCGCCCAACGAGCTCCCCACCCGTCGGCAGGGTGTCCAGGTCCGGCTCGACCCACCCCGCCTGGTCCAGCAGGCGCCGCGCTGCGGCGTCGAGGTCGTACCGCCACGGCGAGAACAACCGCACGTGACCCCACGACGCGATCGCCGCGCCCGGGCCCTCGCCCGCCTCCAGCACCACCGGCTCAAGCCCACGCTCGAGCAGGTGCGCCGCCGCCGCCAGACCCACCGGACCCGCACCGATCACAACGACCGGCAGTTCGTCCCGCACAACCTCGCCCATCACCACTCCCACGTATTGAAGACTGTCGATGCGAGCATCGTGGGGCACGCATCGAAGAATGTCAATCTATGCGAGGATGGTGGCATGACGACGACCGACCTGCCCCTCGCGCCGACCGCCGACGTCGCCGGCTGCTGCGGACCGGCCGTCACCCAGGCCGTCGACCCCGAGGCCGCGCGGGAGCTCGCCCGCGCGTTCAAGGCCCTCGCCGACCCCGCCCGGGTCCAGCTCCTCGCGATCGTCGCCTCCCAGGACGGCGGCGAAGCGTGCGTCTGCGACCTCACCGCGCCCGTCGGTCTCTCCCAGCCCACCGTGAGCCACCACCTCAAGATCCTCGTCGACGCCGGCCTGCTCACCCGCGAGCAGCGCGGCCGCTGGGCCTACTACTCCCTCGTGCCGAGCGCTCTGACGCAGCTCGCAGCATCCCTCGGCGAGGCCACTCGAGCCGAGTAGGCGACCAGGCGCCACCGCAGAACCCAGGGTTTGTCGGACGTCGCAGGACCTTCTTTCGCGACGTCCGACAAACGGTCGGTTCTGCCGCGTCGGACAACCTTGTTGTGATCCGACAAAACGAGCCGCCGCCTCGCGCTTCCGGCACCTGCGAGACTCAGCACTGTGCAGCATTCTGCGGAGGGATCGGAGCCGGAGGGACGAGAGAGCCGGCCGTCGGCGGAACAGGATTCGGAGACCTGGCGTGTGTTCCTCGCGCTGTTCGTGGCGGGCGTGCTCTACGTCGTGTTCGGCTTCCTGTCGCTCGGCTTGATTGCGGCCGGGATGGGCTCCTTCGACCCGACGTCATGCGCGGTACTCATGCCCGCTGAGTGCCCGCAGCCGGGCAAGGGGCTTCTGCAGATCGCGGGCGGGGTCGTGGGACTCTTCGTCCCGGCCGTCTTGGCTGTCTACATCGCAGGGACGACGAGGCCGCGGCGAACGGCGGTGATCTCCGCATGCTTGGGCCTCGCAACGTGGGCGGGCCTCGTCGGCACTGCCGTCAGCCTCGCGCGCTAGAACTTCTGGATGCTCCGGTCCGCCGGTGCTGCGCAACCGCGTTCTTTGGCTCGGTATGGCTGAGCGGCGACGGTGTCGTGGATCGATGGCCCTGACGTGCCGGGCTCGGCCGGCATCCAGGCGCAGTTCGCTTCCATCGTGAGGAACGTCGCGAGCCCGTCGCGCCCGGTGCTCGTCACGAGTTCGCGTAGCAGGGCGTGGTTCTCCGTGTACGGGATGGTCTGACGCTCGCCAGGTGAAGCAGCAGCGGCGAAGGCGTCGTCGCTCGGCTGTGGCAGCACTAGTTCCTCTGCCGACCGTGTCTCCGTCCAGGTTGTGAGCGCGCCGAGTGCCGCACGGCAGGTCTCCAGCTCGACGACGAGGCTCTGCGCGACAGCGCCCTGGGAGTCAGCGGGCTGCGACGCGATCCAGTCGCCCTTGAGAACCAGCGTCTCCTCGACCGCCTCTGACGACAGCCCTTCGAAGACCGCGGACTGCGACGTGAGACCCGAAGCGTCCGAGCACCCTCCGAGCAACGCGCCACCACCCACGACCAGGACCACGGGCACCAGAACGTGCCGACGCTTCATCACCCGAGCGACTCTATCGGGCCACGAGTGTCTGAGAACCAGCGTTACTCCGACGCCGCAGAACCTTCTTTTGCGACGCCTGACTAACGGTGGCGGTCTCAACCCACCAACGCACCACGAGGTGGATGATGCGTGGTCGTGGAGGTCGGGATGGGTGTCGTGACGTCGCTGCCTGCGGCGGTCCAGGAGATCGTGTGGCAGGCATGGAGCGAGGGCGAGTCGCTCCGGCGGATCGCCGATCGGGCCGGCCTCCAGGAGCATCATGTGCGCCGGTACCTGCTTCGTCATGGCGGGGTTCGACCTGCGTTGCCGAGGCGGTCATCGCGGCACCTGAGCCCGAGTGAGCGGGAGGAGATCTCGCGTGGGATCGCCGCTGGTCTCTCTGCCCGGGCGATCGCCGAAGGGTTGGGGCGGCCGGCGTCGACGGTCTCGCGCGAGATCGCTCGCAACGGTGGCCGTGCGGGATACCGCGCGACGCGCGCTGACCAGCGTGCCCGTCGCGAAGCGAGGAGGCCGCGTGTGCCACGTCTCGCCAGTGACGAGCGGCTGCGGACGACGGTGCTCTCGCGACTCGAGCTGGACTGGTCGCCGCAGCAGATCGCGGCGTGGCTGCGCCGCGAATATCCCGACGAGCCCGGCATGTGGGTCTCGCACGAGACGATCTACCGCGCGGTGTACCTGCCGAGGTCGCGGGACTTGCCGAAGGCGACCTACCAGCGGCTGCGATCCGGTCGCTCGATGCGCCGGCCCCGGCTGGTCAAGCGGTCCCACGGGCGCGGCCACCTGCGCGACATGGTGTCCATCCACCACCGCCCCGCCACCGTGACGGACCGGGTCGAGCCCGGCCACTGGGAAGGCGACCTCGTCATGGGCAAGCGCCCCAGCGCGGTCGCGACCCTCGTCGAGCGCACGACTCGCTACCTGAAGATCGTCTCGTTGCCCGACGGGATCAAGGCCAAGGACGTCAGCATCGCCGTCGCCCGTGCCCTGTTCAACGTCCCACCGGGCATGTGCAAGTCCCTAACCTGGGACCGCGGCCGCGAGATGGCCGACCACGCCTTCCTCAGCACGCTCATAGATGCCCCTGTCTACTTCTGTGACCCACGCAGTCCGTGGCAGCGTGGCACGAACGAGAACACCAATCGCCTCCTGCGCCAGTACCTTCCACGCCGCGCCAATCTCACTGCGACGACTCAGGACGAGCTCGAGAAGATCCAGAAGTTGCTCAACGAGCGACCGCGTCGCGTGCTCGGCTGGTCTGCTCCGGCGGAGAGCTTCACAGCGGCTGCTGCGGCCGTGTGCGCGACGAAGCCCTTCGGCGGGCGTAGAAGCTTGGCATTGCCTCGTGCATGATTCGTGGCAGGGCGACAGCTAGGGGTGCTCATGGAGAAGCAACAGACCGACGAAGGGCCCGGGCCGGCACGACGACGGCGCCTGCGCTTGCCGGTCTGGGCCGGGACAGCTGCCGTCATCGTCGGGGCTCTCGTCCTCGTCATGGTGCTGGTGTCACGGCTCTCCGGGGGCAGTCGAGATTGCCCAGCGGTCGGGTATTCCAGCGTCCTCGAGGTGGTGTTGACCGGGGACACGGCCGGAGTGACCCACCTTCAGCTGCGCGACGGCGACGACCAGGCGTGGCAGCCGCCCTTGCTGACGGGTTCCGACACGTCCGACCCCGCGCTCTCTCCGGCACGGGATGGTGACACGTGGACCTTCACACTCTTCTACCCGGCGAATCCGATCGGGCTCCGCGCGCTCGACGAAGCCGGAAACGTCCTTGCCCAGACTGAGAAGTCCGTCGACATGGTCCGCGTCGGAGGGTCGGAGGCGTGCGGGGGCCCGATGGAAGGCCGTATCGGCTGGACACTCTGACGAGCATGACTCCGAAAATGATCGCGCGCGGTCCGCAAACTGAGTCGCGCCCGCCAAGTCGCACTCTCGACAGCGCTACGCGAGCGCCGAGGACCGTCAGATCGACGGTGCGGCTCTCTGACCATCTCGGCTTGTCTCAAAGCCGATCCCCTACCGAGACACCTTGCACGCCGCCGCCCTCCGAGGTGGCACCGCGATCCAGGCCGTCTCGGTAGACCCGCCCGGAATTGTGCCCGGTGAAGGCCGCTCATCTGCGACACTCACAACATGACCGCGACGCTCATCGGGTACGCACGCTGCTCGACCGCCGAACAAGACCTCACCGCCCAACGCCAAGCGCTCGAGACGATGGGCGTCGACCCGCGCCGCGTCTACGTGGACCAGGGCGTGACCGGCACCCACCGCGACCGTCCGGGGCTCCGCGAGGCCCTCGCCGCGACCAGGGCCGGGGACACGCTCGTGGTTACCAAGCTCGACCGCCTCGCCCGCTCGATCCGCGACGCACGCGACATCGTCGACGAGCTCACCACCCACGACGTCTGAATCGCCCTGGGTCTGATGGAGGCTCTGGTCATTTGGTTCCGATCAGGGCTTCGTGGCCCTGCTGCTTAGCGTAG
>NZ_JAAFAN010000096.1:0-9566 GCF_010287905.1 Cellulosimicrobium composti | reverse complement strand
AGGATCACGCGGTGACCGCTCCACGTCTACGGCGACGAGTTCGGCAACCGCGCTACACCACTATCGGGGACTCAACTGCCTCGTCGCCATTGCTCTGGCCTCCTCCCAGCATCGGCCGCGCCCAGCAGAGGGCAGCGGTGCACCAACGAGGTGCGCCAGGAGAACCAGCAAGTGTGTCGAGACGGTCAGCGGACTACGAGGTCGGTAAGTTGGCCGTCAGGAGAACTCGTGGTGCGCCTGACGTGGGACATACCGGCCTACCGGGAATTTCCAGCCCGGTGGGACTCGGCGCCGGGATGCTCCCGAAATCCCGTTCGTGATGCCCAGATCGGGAGCGCCGTTCAGTTCGCGCGAAAGGTCAGTTGCCGGTACCGGGTCGGGGTGATCCCGACGTACTTGCGGAACTGCTGAGCGGCGTGTCCGCGGCTGCGCCAGCCGACCTGCCGCATCGCCGCCTCGATCGGCAGGTCGGTCTCCCGCAGTAGTCTGGCCAGTCGTTCGGCGCGGAGCATCGTCAGGTACGCCGAGGGTGTCTTGCCGTAGGCGTCGGTGAACACCCGGCTGAGTTGTGAGGGCGAAAGATGGACCTGCGTGGCCAGTTCCTCGAGTGTCCATTGCATCGAGGGAGCGTTTCGCAGTAGTTCGACAGCTCGACGGGCCTCGGCACGCAATGGGACGAACTGGCGGTGCCGCGGGAGTGTGGGCCGGATGTGGGCACGCTGCGACGCCGACATTCTGACCGGCGAGATCTTCACGAATGGGGCGATAACGTGAGCGATGCTGAACCACAAGGCCTGGATTCGGTAAAAGTGCCGGGAGAATCTGCCGTCGATGCTGCGTTCGACCAGTTCGTCCAGCCAGGGCATGAGCATCCCGGCACGGTGCTCACCGAGACGGAGTATCTGTGCTGGTTCGGAGTAGACGGTCTCGGCGAACCCCTGAGCTTCCAGGCGATCTTGTATCAGTCCGGCGTGTTGCCAGAACACCTGGTCGATCACTTAGTCGGTGTCGAGGTAGATCGTGGTGACCGTGATGTGTCCTTTGGGCTCCGATCCACAGAGCACGTTCGCCCCGAGAACTATCGCGTCACCAGCCTTGACTGGCTTCTCACCGAACTCGCTGAACAGGATCGCCGAGCCTGATCGAACGAAGATCAGTTTTACGCAGTCGTAGGCGACGGGATCAATCGGCGCGTGCACCGTGCTGGTCCGTGCGAAAACAGGAGCGAAACCGCCTACGTGTTCCTCGATCGGGTGCAGCGCGAACCGAGTCACGGTGGTGGACATGATGGGGTCAGCGCACGCGAGCTATCCGCGGGTGGAGGCACACGACGATGGCGTGAGGACGCATCGTTGCTCCTACGCGGCGAGGTACCGGTACCGCCGGGCTGCCAGGGGGAGGAAAACGGCGATGAGGATGAAGGGCCAGGCGATGGCGAGGAGTGTCGCGTTCTCGGCGGCCCATGATGTCGATGTCGTGATGCCGGGATTGCCGAAGAGTTCGCGCGTGGCAGTGACTGTAGCGGAAAGTGGGTTCCACTCGGCGATGACCCCGAGCCAGGCCGGCATCTGGGCAGGGAGGACGAAGACGTTGGAGATCATCGTCAGCGGG
Organism: Cellulosimicrobium composti; assembly: GCF_010287905.1. Taxonomy (NCBI): domain Bacteria; kingdom Bacillati; phylum Actinomycetota; class Actinomycetes; order Micrococcales; family Promicromonosporaceae; genus Cellulosimicrobium; species Cellulosimicrobium composti. Next base: position 7,955 of record NZ_JAAFAN010000096.1, on the reverse strand, counting down.
TAGATGGGCGCGAGGGCGACGCTCGCGAGGTCGGGCGACTGCAGTGCGAGGCCGAGGTAGATGCCGACCCACGCGAGCGCGTAGCGCAGAAGCAGCAGGAGCCCGATCGCCGCGAGGGTCTGCCCTACGGTTCCGTTGGCGCGCCAGCCGACCAGCAGGCCGCAGGCGAGCAGGGCGATCAGTTCGAGGACGGATGCCGCAAGGTCGGCGAGGCTTCGTCCGGTGACGACGGCGGCGCCTGACATGGGGATCGTGCGAAACCTGTCCGTGATGCCCTTGGCGGTGTCGGTGGTGACGGAGATGACGGTCTGTGCCATGCCGAGCGCCATCGTCATCACGAACAGCCCGGGCATCAGGAACTCGCGGTAGTTGCCGCCGTCGGGCAGCGTGATCGCGCTCCCGAACACGTACCCGAACATGATCACCATGACGATCGGGAAGAGGAGGTTGCCGACAAGTCGTGATGGTTGCTGGCGGAAGTGGGTGAGGTATCTGCGAGTTACGATCAGGCTGTCGTGCAGAGCCCACCGTGACGGCGAGCCGGGGGCGGTTGCGGTGTGGGGTGCGAGCGATGTCATGCTGTCTTCTCCTTCCGATCGGTGAGCTTGAGGAACACGTCGTCGAGGGTCGGTTGGCGCAGGGCGATGTCTTCGGGGTCGATGCCTGCCTCGTGGAGTTGTCGCATGGTGGTGCTCAGGTTGTGGAATCGTTCGGGAGCGGGCGCGCTGACGCGGCGACGGTGGAGGTCGATGCCGGGGTCAGTGCCGGTCGAGGTGGCGACGATGCGTGCGGCCGCTTTCGTCTGTTTCTCGTCGCGGAGTGCGAGTTCGATCCGGTCACCCCCGACGCTCTCTTTGAGTTCGCGGGGTGTGCCGCGGGCGATGATCGTCCCGCTGTCGATGACGGCGATCTGGTCGGCGAGGTGGTCGGCCTCATCGAGATACTGGGTCGTGAGCAGGACGGTTGTGCCCGCCGACACGAGTTCTCGGATGTCGGTCCAGACCTCGGCGCGCGTGCGTGGATCGAGGCCGGTGGTCGGCTCGTCGAGGAAGAGCACACGTGGTGCGAGGATGAGGCTGACAGCGAGGTCGAGGCGACGCCGCATCCCGCCGGAGTAGCCGCCTGCGGGTCGGTCGGCGGCGTCGTGGAGTGCGAACCTGTCGAGCAGTTCGTCTGTTCGTTGGCGCGCCTGTCGTCGGTCGAGGTGGTAGAGCCGGGCGAACATGTCGAGGTTCTGCCGTCCGGTCAGGATCTCGTCGACGGCCGAGAACTGTCCGGTGAATCCGATCGCGGCGCGTACTCGGTCGGAGCCTGTCGTGAGGTCGTGTCCGGCGATGCTGGCCTTACCCGAGTCGGCTTTCAGCAGCGTGGCGAGAATGCGGACCGCCGTGGTCTTTCCCGCACCATTGGGGCCGAGCATCCCGCATACTGTTCCTTCGTCCACGGAGAGCGTGAATCCGTCGAGCGCCTGTTTCTTTCCGTAGGTTTTGCGGAGGTCGGTGGCGCTGATCATCGCGGTCATGTCAGTTCCTTTCTTCGGGTGGTTTCGGGGCGCTCTGGCCGCTGAGCGCTCGGAGCACGGCGGCGTGTTCGGCGGTCGTGCCGGCGTCGCGGGCGTGACGGGCGTCGTCGGGTGTGAATCCGGCGACGGCCCAGGCAGGGACTTCCGTTCGGGGGATGCCTGCGTCCCACCACTGCCGTAGGAGTTCGAAGCCGTCGTGGCCGGCTTCAGCGAGGGTTGATGCTTCGGAGGGGGTGAAGCCGATGCTGTGGTACACGGCGGCCTGTGCCGGGTCGAGGCCGGTTCTGGCCCAGGGCACTGCCGTTGCGGCATCGCGCCATCCGGCGTCGAGGTAAGCGCGTCCGGTCGCGACAGGAACTCCGGAGCGGAGCAGCGCCCGCATGGTCGCGGACTGTTCGCCGGTCAGCGTGTCCGACTTGCGAGGGTGGTGTCCGAGCAGGGTCCGCCACCAGCGTCGGGGGCGTGGTCGTTCTCCGGCGAGGTGCCGTTCTGCGGCCTCGGTGTGGCTGTAGCCGAGTTCGTGCCATTGCACGGCGTCGCGGGGTGTCATCCCGGCGCGCAGCAACGGTTGCACGGTGTAGGGGCTGAGGCCGGCGGTGCGCCAGGCGTACGCGTCGCCCGGAGTGTAGACGCCACTGCCGCGCCAGCGTTCGGCTGAGCCCAGCAGAAATCCGTTGTCGATCCAGCGGCGTGCTTCGGCCACGGTGAAGCCGCGCTCGGTCCATCGGTGGAGGTCTTCGGGCTCGGGGTCGGGATGGTCGTCGTAGGCGATGGTCATGGGTGCTCCTTATGCAGTGGCAGGGAGGGCGATGACATGTGCCCATCCAGGTGGCGGTGTCTCGGTGTGGTAGCCGGGGCCGGGTTCGACCAGGCCGACCACGACCGGCACGGGCGGGCGGTGGTCCGGCCACGGGGTTTGCCCGTCGGTGAGGACAAGGATCAGATCAGGCCGGGGTCGCAGCGCGAGCGCGGCGCTGATGCCCTCGCGCATATCCGTGCCGCCGCCGCCGAGCAGCTCGATGTCCTCTGCGCGGCGGATGGTCTGGACGGGGTGGGCGTTCAGGTCGCAGCAGATCACGTGCAGCCGTCGGCTCGGTCCACTGGCGCGGGCGATGATCGCCGTCACTTCGGCGAGGAAGCCGGTCAGGATCGCGGGGGTGATGCTGCCGGAGGTGTCGATGACCAGCGCGATCTCTGGTGCGGGAGCGACCATCGCAGGCATCACGATGCTGTCGACGGCCGGCCTCCGGGAGGGACGGCTATAGGAGAAGTCCACCCGGCCTGCCGCCTGCCGCGCTCCGCGGCGCAGCATCGCGCCGAGCTCGGCGCGCCAGTCGACGGCGGGATGCAGCCTCTCGCTAGCCCAGCGTCGCCAGCCGCCGGGAATCGTGGCTCGCGCGGCCGAGCGGGTTTCGATCTCGCGGGCGACCGCCAATTCGAGGATGTCGCGCTCGGTCTCACTGAGCCCGTCGCCACTGGCCGAGTCCTCGTAGTCGTGCGGGATCCCGTCCGCCGCGCTGCCGCAGTCGATCAGCTCGGCGAGCCGCCGCCCACCCTTGCTGTGGGCGGTGTCGAGAACCTCGATGAGCGACAGGTACTCCTCGGCAAGTCGTCCCTCGGGCAGCCCGAGTGCGTGTGGCGAGATGATCCCGGCCGGTGAGTCGAGTCCTGCCGCTTCGAGGTCGTCGTTGACCTCGGCGTCCGCGGCCTGGTTCCACCGCCGCGCGATCGAGTCCGGCGCGCCCGCCTCGCCGGTGGCATGCGTGCTTGGAGCGTTGGCTGACACCGGGGAGCGGGTCGCGTGATGGCGGACAAGATGCCCGATGTGGTGCAGCAGCCACCAGCCGACCACCGGCGGGGCCGTCGCGAGCGTCGCGCCGGGATCGAGGTGGACGTTCCAGCGGGTGTCGGCCGGGAACGCCCGGAAGTCGTCGACCGGGACGGGCTCGCCGGTCCCTTCGTCCACGTATGGTTCCAGCACGACCGGTTGGAGTGCGAACAGCGCACTTGCGAGGTATGGCGCCTGTGCTGCGGCCCACAGCCGCGCCTCGGCGAAGCGTGCTAGCACTTCGGGTGTGTGATCGGGGTCTGTCGGAGCCGGGCCGGTCATGGCATGAGTCCTGCTGTGCGGAGGATCGGGGCGAGCTCGAGCATGGCCGTGGGCAGGTTCACCCCGGCCGGTCGCTGGCCTGCAAGCGCCCTGGCGGAGGTCGCGGCCACGTCCGGCGTGGTCTTGGCAACCCGAGCAATCACGTCCCATGCGCGCTCCCATGCCGACTCGCTCGCATCCGCGTGAACGTGGGCGACGACCGCGCCGAGCAGCGCGTGCAGGTGGTCGGGCCGGTCCGGCAGTGGCGCGTGGGGGTCGTTCAGCACCGACTCAGGGTCCGGCAGGTCGAGCGTGCGCAGCCAGGACAGCGCCTCGAAACCCGCCGCCTCTCCGACCGCACCGATCACCAGCGCGGCGATCGTCGCCTCGTCGCTGGCGTTCGCAACCCCGGCGGCCAGGCCGCGCGCCGCCATCTCCCAGCTCCGAGGGCTTGGCCAGCTCCGTCCCGCCCGCTCCGGCGAATCCGGCACGGCAAGCACCAGCTCCGGCCGGATACGAAGGAATGCACCGAGCTGCGCCTTCGCTGTCGCGATCTGCCCGGACGTCGGCGCGGCGACAGAGGCGGCATCGGCGACGGCGAACCCGTGAGCGAATCCCTCAGCGACCGCGGCGGCCTCGATCTGCCAGTCCAGATGGACGAGCCGGTTCGACAGCGGCGCAGACAGCTCCCAGCCGTCTGCGGCGATTCCGGGCGGGTTCGCTGCGGCGACGATACGCACGCCCTCCGGGAGCACAAGATCGCCCACAGCGCGTTCCAGGACGACGCGGAGCATCGCGGCCTGCACCGCGGGCGGTGCCGTGGTCAGTTCGTCCAGAAACAGCAACCCGGATCCTGAAACGGACAGCCGTTCCGCCCATCGTGGCGGCGCGAACCAGGTCCCGTCATCGCGGATGACGGGAAGACCGGAGAAGTCGCTCGGTTCGCGGATCGAGCCGACCACCACCTCGATCGGCATGCCCAGCTGCTCAGCAAGCGCCACGACGGCGGAGGTCTTGCCGGTGCCTGGCGCACCCCACAGCAGGACAGGGAGGTTCGCCCTCACCGCCAGTGAGAGCGCCGAACGCACGGTCTCGTTCTTGGTCATGAGGTCCTCCTTCATATGCGCGCGGGCAGCACGAAGCCGCCCGTTTTCGGGTGTGCTGATCTCCGGCGGCTGAGGCTGCTGCTCGCCGCCTACGGATGGGGTCGGCTACCCGCCTATTTCTGGCTGCCGAACAGACCTCTGCCGCCGTACTTCTTGTGGATGGCCTGCTTGGACACGCCCAGCACGGCCGCGATGTCGACCCAGGTCGCTCCCTGGTTGCGGGCACGGCGCACCAGCACCGCCTCCACACGCTCCATCTCCTTGCGAACCTGCACGGTCGCATCCAACCCGACCAGCGGGTCCTCGCTCGCCGTCGCCCGGGCTAGCGCCGTCAACTGCTCCACGTCCATGTGGTCAACCATAATTGACCGCTTGGCCGAAGTCAACCTGGATTGACCGGTGCGCCGGGCGTGGAGGGCTGCGCTCGGCATGAACGGTATCGACCGGGACGCCGACCCTCCGCAAAGTCGACGTCGAGCGCTTCTCCGACGCAGGCCCTCGCCAAGAGGGCGGCGGCCACGACCTCAGAGCATTTCGGGTGAGGATGCCAAGTCACCACAAAGTCCGAAGCCTGGACGAACAAGCATTACTTTGGCTCCTCAGAACATTGAAGTCTCAGTAGACCACTCCATACGGTTGCTTTGAACATCACGATCGAACCGAGCGCAGAAGGCAGGGCGTGGGCATGGCGGCTGACGGCAGAGGCATCGTCGCAGAACAGTCCAGTCGGCGCCGGTGGTTCGCCTTCGCAGTCTTGTGCGGCATGCAGACGATGATTGTCATCGATGTCAGCATCGTCACGGTCGCGCTTCCTTCTATCCAGCGTGATCTCGATATCGACCAATCGCGTCTGAGTTGGGTGATCAATGCCTACACGATCGGATTCGACGGTCTGCTGCTCTTGGCAGGGCGTCTAGGAGACCTGATCGGACGCAAGACCGTCTTCATCGCCGGCGTGGCTGCGTTTACCGGCGCCTCCGCGCTGAGCGGGTTGGCGTGGAGTCAAGAAGTTCTCATCGCGACCAGGTTCTTCCAGGGTGTGGGTGCAGGCTTGGCATACGCGGTGGCCATCGGCGTTGTGATCACGCTTTTCACCGAGCCGCGAGAACGTGGCCGAGCGCTGGGGCTGGTCGGCTTCGCGCAGGCCGCTGGAGCCTCGGCGGGCATCGTCCTCGGTGGCGTCATCTCGCATGCTATGAGCTGGCATTGGGTCTTCTACGTCAACGTCCCCATCGGGATCGTTGCCTCCGCACTGGCCGTCCGGCTCATTCCCCGCGACCGTGGCCTGGGATTACGTGCGGGATTGGACGTCGCCGGCGCCGCGCTTGCCACAGCCGGACTCATGCTCGGCGCGTATGCCGTGGTCGCCGTCGGCCCCCACGGCTGGAACTCCCCACACGCGCTCGTCGGCCTTGCGTCGCTGGCGCTGCTGGGTGGCTTCGTCCTCCGGCAGGCGACCGCCCGCGTCCCCTTGATCCCTCTTGCCTTCCTGCGTAACCGCACCCTGGCCGGCGGGAACATCATCCACATCCTGACGACGGCAAGCACCGTTCCTTTCACCATCCTCATCGCCCTCTACTTTCAGCAGGTCGCGGGATATAGTCCCGTCGACGCCGCGTTCTCTCTGATGCCGCTCGCGATCGCCTCAGCCCTCACATCGCTCACGCTCTACCCGCGCCTAGCCGCGCGCTTCGGGAGCCGCAGCCTGCTGGTCACTGGCCTGACCGCCGTGACGTGTGGTCTCCTGCTCGCGACCCGCCTGCCGACCGATCCGCTATACGCGGTCGACATCCTGCCCGCGATCACACTGGTCGGCGCGGGCAGCGGGATCGTGATGCCAGCGGTCATCGCGACCAGCATGACGGTCCCCGACCTCCGGGACGCAGGACTGGCTTCCGGTGTAGCCGCCACCTCGGGCACGGTGGGCGATACCGCAGGCATCGTGACCCTCACCACGGCGGCCGCCGCTCACACCGCCACGCTTCTCAGCGGTGGTTCGCAGCCGGTGCCCGCGCTCAACGACGGATTCCGCCTCGCCTTCGGCATCGCCGCGGCACTCGCAGCCCTGGCAGCAGCGATGGCCTCGCTGGTCCTACGCCGCCACGCTCCTCTGAGCACGTCTGTGCCACGATGAAGACGCACACGCGACCCAGTGGCATGCCGCTGTCACGCACCTTCGTGCAACCCGCCTCCGGCATCGCTGCTCTTGCATCGCGTGCGCGTACCCGCGCCCCTTCCCATCTTGATCCCCACGAGCAGCGAAGTGCCGCATGACCGAGAAACTGAGGACAGAGTGGACGAGTGTCACAACAGCATTCGGTGACCTGCGAGCGCTCCTGCACATGCCGTCCGTCTTGTCGGATGAGCGTCGTACCGGGGTCGTGCTTGTGGACGGTTCTGGTGACGGGGTGTGTGACGACTGGGGCGGCTGGCCGGAGCGGTTGCGTCGTGCGACGCCGTTGTGCTCACGTATGACAAGCCCGGCTGTGGTGGTTCGCCTGGACACTGGACCCAGCAGACGATGGCCGATCGGGCGCTCGAAGCGCTGGCTGCCGTCGAGGTTCTGCGCGCCGACCCACGTTGCCAGGGGCAACCGGTCGGTCTGCTCGGAGTGAGCCAGGGAGGATGGGCGTCGCTGCTGGCGTCCGCGATCTGCGGTACGGACTTCGTCGTCTCGGTGTCAGGCCCGGGCGTCTCACCTGCCGCGCAGGAGCGGGATCGTATCTCTCGCGAGCTGGCCGGTCTTCCGTCTCAGGAGCACGCGGATGCGATGGCGTGGGTCGATGAGCGCTGCGCGCGACTGGTCGCCGGCGAGCCGGTCGAGGGGGTGCTCGCCGACCAGCAGCGGTTCGCTGGCCGTTCGTGGTACTCGGCGGTGTCTGTCGCCTACGACACCCAGGAGGCCCTCGCGTTCGTCGCAGGCATGCTGGAGTTTGACCCGGTGCCGGTACTGCGGTCGGTCACTTCTCCGGTGCTTGCGCTGTTCGGCGGCTCCGACCCGCTCATCCCGGTCACGGAGAGCGTCGCGGCGTACGCGGAGAACCTCGCAGCGCTTGACGGCGTGAGTCACGGGCTCGCCGTGTTCCCACGCGCGAACCACGGCCTGTTCGTCCCCGACGCTGCGCCAGGCGGCAACGCTGGACAGCTAGCCGCAGGAGTTCTGAATCGCCCTGGGTTTGTTGGAGGTTCCTGACCTTGGAAACGAGGATGGAGCCATGCCGAAGGAGCAGACGCCGGG
>NZ_JAAFAN010000095.1:0-9579 GCF_010287905.1 Cellulosimicrobium composti | reverse complement strand
GCGCAGGACCAGGCGCTCGCCGACCGCCCACGACCGGCCCGCCGCGCGGGCGACGACGCAGCCGAGCCCGAGGTCCGCGCTCGCGGCGACCCACGCCGCGGCGAGCCCGCCGACCGCGACGGCGACGAGCTCGAGGTAGGGCTCGGCACGCACGCCGGGCAGGCCGCCCGCGACGTGCACGGCGCGCAGGGTCAGCCCTGCCGCCGCGCCGCCCATGACGACGACGAGCGCGACGAGCACCGTGAGCCCTCCGCCCTGCCCGCGTCTCGTTGCACGACGTCCCATCGATCCCCCTGCCCGTCGCCGTGGCGACATTTGATGTCGTTTGATGTCGTTTGACATCGACGGATCGATCTAAGCGGGCGCTGGTGCCGGTGTCGAGGGTCTTCTCGTGATGTGGACAGACGGGACGATCCCGTCCGCGAGGACCGCTACGGTGTGCGCGTGCGATGGGACGCCCTCTTCGACGACCTCGCGGCGCAGCTCGTCGCGGCGCAGTCCGAGGACAGGGCTGCGGCCGTCGCGGACCTCACCCGCGCCGAGCACGCCACGATCGCGCTCGTCGAGCGGCTGCGGGGCACGGCGGGATCCGTCACGCTCGAGCTGCTCGACGGCTCCGCGGTGACCGGCGTGCTGCGCGACGCGGCCGAGGAGTGGGTGCTCGTCGACGAGCGGCGGCGCCAGCACCTCGTGCCGACGAGCGCGATCACCGCGGTCGCGGGGCTCGACCGCCACGCGCAGCCGGCGCCGTCGGCACGGTCCGCGCGCCTCGGGCTCGGGCACGCGTTGCGCGCGCTCATGCGCGACCGGCGGCCCGTCCAGGTCCGGACGCCGTCGGGCACCGTCGCCGGCTGGGTCGCGCGCGTCGGCAAGGACCACCTCGACGTGGAGGTGGCGCCGGGAGCGGCCCACGGGGCGCGGGTCGTACCGTGGTCCGCCGTCCTGTGCGTCAGCGAGTCCCGGACGGGGTACGTCGAGCGGTGAGGACGCGGCAGGGGGAGCCACGGGGGGCGCGGGACGACGCGCGGTCGGCGCAGCCGGTCGCCGTGCGGTCAGCCGTCGAAGTCGCCGGCCTCGATCCGCTGGCGCGTCTGGGCGTACATGCGCTGGATGTACGCCTCGAGCTCGCTGACCTCGACGCGCCACTGCCCGCGACCGCCCACCTGGATCGCGGGGAGCTCGCCCGACCGGACGAGTGCGTACGCCTGCGCCGCGGAGATGTTGAGCTCCTCCGTGACGTCGGCGAGGGTGAGGAACCGCTGGGCCATGGCGTCAGTCTGGCACGCGCGAGCCGGTCCGCGGTGCTCGTCCACAGCCCCCGCCGCGCGCGCCGCGGACCGGGGATCATGAAGCCTCGGCACGACTGACGTGCCGGACCACCGAGGGGGATACCGATGACGACGACCGTGGAACGACCCGTGCGCGCCGTGCCCGAGCCTGCGCCCGCCGCCCGCCTGCGACGGCCGGGCTGGAGGGACCCGCGGCTCCTCGTCGGGGTCGTCGTGGTCGCCCTCTCGGTCGCGCTGGGCTCGTGGGCCGTGAGCAGCGCGGCCCGGACCGTCGACGTCTACGCGGCCGGCACGGCGCTGACCCCGGGCACCCCGGTGACCGCGGCGGACCTGCGGACGGTCGAGGTCCGCCTCGGCGCGCAGACGGACCGCTACGTCCTCGTGGAGGACGGGCTGCCGGACGAGGCGGTCGTCCTGCGGACGGTCGCCCCGGGCGAGCTCGTGCCGGCGGCCGCTCTCGGCGCGGCCGCGGACCTCGCGGTGCGTGCCGTCGCGGTGCCCGTGTCGACCGGCCTCTCCGACCGCATCGTGGCCGGCGCGGCGGTGGACGTGTGGCACGTCCCCGCGGAGGCCGGCGCCGCACCCGGCGGCGACCCCGTCGCCGAGACCGCGGAACCGCAGCTGCTCGTGAGCGGCGTGACCGTCGCGGAGGTCGACGAGGGGAGCGGGACGCTCGTCGTCGGGGGACCGGTGACGGTCCACCTGCTCGTCGGGGCCGACGACCTGCCCGGCGTCCTCGCGGCGGTCGCGGGCGACGGGACGATCGCGCTCGTGCCGGTCGGGAGCGCGGGGTGAGCGGCGCGACGACCACGACCACGGTCCTGTGCGCCGTGCGCGGCGCGCGGGAGGCCGACGTCGTCACGACGCTCGGCGCCCCCGGTCTGCAGGTCACGCGGCGGTGCGCGGACGTCGTCGAGCTGCTCGCCGCGGCCGCGGCGGGCGCCGGGCGCGTCGCGGTCGTCTCCGACGACCTGCCGGGTCTCGACCGGGGCGTCGTCGCGGACCTGCACGCGCACGGCGTCCGGGTCGTCGCGCTCGCGGCCGACGGCACGTGGGAGGAGGGCCGGCTGCGCGCCCACGGGGTCGACGCCGTGGTGGACCTCGACCTCCCGGGCGACGCGCTGCGCGACGCGGTCCGCGCCGTCGTGCCGTCCACCGACCCCGAGGCCCGTCCCGGTGCGCCCGGGCAGGCGCCGGAGCACGGCGGCGGCCCCGAGGAGCCGGCCCGGCAGGGGATCGTCGTCGCGGTGTGGGGCCCGACCGGGGCGCCCGGTCGCACGACGCTCGCCACGAACCTCGCGGCCGAGCTCACCGGCACGGCGCCGGAGCCGCGCGCCCGTCGCGCCCGACGACGACGGCGCACGCCCGGACCCGGTGCCGCCTCGCCCGCCGGGCAGGTGCTGCTCGTTGACGCGGACACGTACGGCGGGACGGTCGCCCAGCGCCTCGGGCTGCTCGACGAGTCACCCGGCCTCGCCGCGGCGGCGCGCGGCGCGGCTCAGGCCACGCTCGACGCCGCACGCCTCGCCGCGCTCGCACCCGCGGTCCTGCCCGGCCTGCGCGTGCTCACCGGCCTGACGCGCGCGGCGCGCTGGCCCGAGCTGCCCGGGTCGTCGCTCGACGCCGTGTGGGAGACCGCACGGTCGGTCGCGGACTGGACGGTCGTCGACACCGGGTTCGCGATCGAGCGCGACGAGATGCTCACGTACGACACGCGTGCACCGCAGCGCAACGACGCGACGCTGAGCGCGCTCGCCGCCGCGGACGTCGTGGTCGTCGTCGGGTCCGGTGACCCGGTCGGCCTCCAGCGGCTGGTGCGCGCGCTCGACGAGCTCGCGGAGTCGGGGACGGCCGTCGGCGCGGCGCGGGCCGTCGTCGTGAACCGGGTGCGGGCGAGCGTCGTCGGCGCCGGGCCCGAGCGTGCCGTGCGCGACGCGATGGCCCGGTACGCGGGCGTCGAGGACCTGCACCTCGTGCCCGAGGACGCGGCGCTCGACCAGTCCCTGCGCGAGGGGCGCACCCTCGCGGAGACGGCGCCGTCGAGCCCGGCGCGACGCGCGGTCGCGCACCTCGCGGCGCACGTGCGGGCCGTCGCGCCGTCCGGGCGTGGTGCGGTGCCCGGTCCCGTGCTCGAGACGGCACACTGAACCCATGCGCATCTACCTCCCCGCGACGCTCGACGAGCTCGACGCCGTGACCGTGACCGCCGACGCCGCCCGCTGGACCGTCGCCCCGCGCGGCGCCCACGCCGTCACGGCCGCGCTCACGCGCGCGCTGCCCGACGAGGACGAGGAGGGCCTGGAGTACGCGGCGGCGCTCGAGGCGGCGGACGACTCGCTCGCGCTCGTCGCGTCGCGCCCGGACGCACCGCGCCAGCGTCTCGTCGTCACGGTCGAGGTGCCCGACGGCACGGTCCAGGTGGTCGGGGGCGCGGACGACGACGAGGACGCGCCCGCGCCGAGCGCGGTCGAGGTGCTGCGCACCGTGCCCGACGTCGCGATCGTGTGCGTGCACGTCGACGAGCCCGAGGCGGTGCCGGACGTGGAGGCCGTGCTCGCCGCGGCCGACGGCGACGGACCCGAGGCGGACGCCGCGCTCGACGCCGCGATCGAGCGCGTGGGCGAGCGCGACCTGCTCTGGTACGACTGGTCGGAGCTCAAGGACGTGCCCCGCGGCTGACGCCGGGAACGTCCCTCGAACCGAACCCCCCGCCGTCGAGCATGTGCTGGTGGCCCGTCCCGACGTCGCGACGGGCCACCAGCACATGCTCGGCGGCAGGGGCCGTCAGCCGAGGCGGTCGAGCACCTCGTCGTGCAGGAGACCGTTCGTCGCGACGGCGTTGCCGCCCCACGGGCCGTCGGCGCCGTCGAGCGACGTGAAGCGGCCGCCCGCCTCGGTGACGATCGGCACGAGCGCGGCCATGTCGTAGAGCTCGAGCTCGGGCTCGGCGGCCGCGTCGACGGCGCCCTCGGCGACGAGCATGTACGACCAGAAGTCCCCGTACCCGCGCGTGCGCCACGCCCCGCGCAGGAGGTCGAGGAACGGCTCGAGCCTGCCGCGCTCCTCCCACCCGTCGAGCGACGCGTAGGAGAAGGAGGCGTCGGACCACGACGAGACGCCCGAGACCTGCAGGCGCGTGGCCGCCGCGAGCGACTTGCCCGTCCAGGCGCCGGTGCCCTTCGACGCCCACCAGCGGCGGCCCAGCGCCGGCGCGGACACGAGCCCGACGACGACCTCGTCGCCGTCGGCGAGCGCGATGAGCGTCGCCCACACGGGCACGCCGCGCACGAAGTTCTTCGTCCCGTCGATCGGGTCGACGATCCAGCGGCGCGACCCGTGACCCGTCTCGCCGTACTCCTCGCCGACGATCGCGTCGCGCCCGCGCGCGCGGGCGAGCTGGGCGCGGATGATCTCCTCGGCGGTGCGGTCGGCGTCGCTCACCGGGGTCGAGTCCGGCTTGGACTCGACGCGCAGGTCGAGGGCCTTGAAGCGGGACAGGGTGTGCGCGTCGACCTGGTCGGCGATCACGTGGGCGAGGCGCAGGTCGTCGTCGTAGCCGCGCGTCGAGGGGGGCGTCATGGCTCACACCGTAGCGGTGCCCGCGCTGGTCGGAGGAGCCGCCGCGCGGACCGGGCCTCAGGCGGCGCCGGTGCGTGACGCGAGGACCCGCCGGAACGACTCGAGCCGCGCGGCGCGCGCCGCGCGCGTCGCGTCGTCGGGCGACGCCTCGACCCACTCGTCGAGCGCGCAGTCCGGCGCGTCGTCGAGGTGCGTGCACCCGCGCGGGCAGTCCGCCGCGACGGCGTCGAGGTCCTCGAACGCCTTGAGCAGGTGGTCGACCTGCACGTGCGCGAGCCCGAACGACCGCACGCCGGGCGTGTCGATGACCCAGCCGCCGCCGGGCAGGCGCAGCGCGACGGCCGACGTCGACGTGTGCCGGCCCCGGCCCGTGACGTCGTTGACGACGCCGGTCGCGCGCCGGGCGTCGGGCACGAGCGCGTTGACGAGCGTGGACTTGCCGACGCCCGAGTGCCCGACGAACACCGACGTGCGTCCGGCGAGCGCGTCGCGGACGGCGTCGAGCGGCTCGATCGCCCAGCCGTCCGGCGCGAGGCCGTCGGGCACGCGCCGCGTCACGACGACCGAGACGCCGAGCGGCTCGTACAGCGCGCGCAGCGGGCCCGGGTCGGCGAGGTCCGCCTTGGTGAGGCACAGCAGGACGTCCATCCCGGCGTCGTACGCGGCGACGACGCACCGGTCGATCATGCGCGTGCGCGGCTCGGGCTCGGCGAGCGCGGTGACGACGACGAGCTGGTCGGCGTTGGCGACGATCACCCGCTCGTAGGGGTCGGTGTCGTCCGCGGTGCGGCGCAGCACCGACGACCGGTCCTGGATCCGCACGATGCGGGCGAGCGACCCGTCGTCGCCGCTCACGTCGCCGACGAGGTCCACGCGGTCGCCGCACACGATGCGCGTGCGGCCGAGCTCGCGCGCCTTCATCGCGAGGACCGTGCGTTCCTCCGCGCCGTCGTCGTCGCCGACGAGCAGCGTGTACCGCCCGCGGTCGACGCCCGTGACGAACCCCGTGACCGCGTCCGCGTGCTCGGGGCGCTGCTTCGTGCGCGGTCGGCTGCCCCGCTTGCCGGGTCGCGAGCGGAAGTCGGACTCGTCGGGGACGCGGCGCGCCATCAGCGGGTCGCCGCCCCCGAGCCGGCGAGCATGCGCTCCCACATCCCCGCGAACCCGGGCAGCGTCTTGGCGGTCGTCCCGACGTTCTCGACGCCCACGCCGGGCACGCGGAGCCCGATCACGGCCGCCGACGTCGCCATGCGGTGGTCGTGGTACGTGCGGAACAGCGCGCCGTGGAGCGGGCGCGGGGTGATGACGAGCCCGTCGCGCGTCTCCTCCGCCTGCCCGCCGAGGCGCGTGATCTCCGTGGCGAGCGCGGCCAGGCGGTCGGTCTCGTGCCCGCGCAGGTGCGCGATGCCGCGCAGGCGGCTGGGGGAGTCGGCGAGCGCGGCGAGGGCGGCGATCGTCGGCGCGAGCTCGCCGGCGGCGTGCAGGTCGACGTCGACGCCGCGCACCTCGCCCGTGCCCGTCACGGACAGCACGTCGCCGTCGAGCGACGCCGTCGCCCCCATGGACTCGAGCAGCTCGGGCACCATCGCGCCCGGCTGGGTCGTGGCCGCGGGCCAGCCGGTGACGCGCACCGTGCCGCCCGCGACGAGCGCGGCCGCGAGGAACGGCGCGGCGTTGGACAGGTCGGGCTCGACCTGGACGTCGCGCGCCGCGACCGGCCCGGGCTCGACGCGCCAGATCGCGGGGCGCGAGTCGTCGACGACGACCCCGACCTCCCGCAGCACCTCCACCGTCATCTCGATGTGGGGCATGCTCGGCAGCGTGCGACCGACGTGCCGCACCGTGAGGCCCTGGTCGTAGCGTGCGGCCGCGAGCAGCAGACCGGAGACGAACTGGCTCGACGCGGACGCGTCGACGTCGACCGACCCGCCGCGCACGTGCCCGCGGCCCCGGATCGTGAAGGGCAGCGTCGTGGGGAGCCGCCCGTCGGGCGCCTCGACGGGCACGTCGAGCGCGGCGAGCGCCGCGAGGACCGGCCCCATGGGGCGCACGCGCGCACCCTCGTCGCCGTCGAAGCGCACCGTGCCGTCGGCGAGCGCGGCGACGGGCGGGAGGAAGCGCATGACCGTCCCGGCCAGGCCGCAGTCCACGTCGACCGGCCCGCGCAGGGGGCCGGGCGTCACGTGCAGCTCGCTCGGCGTCGACCCCTCGACGACCTCGACGCCCAACGCGCGCAGGCCCGCGATCATGAGGTCGGCGTCGCGGCTGCGCAGAGCACCGCGCAGCGTGCCGGGGCCGTCGGCGAGCGCGGCGAGGACCAGCAGCCGGTTCGTCAGCGACTTCGACCCCGGGACCTCGACCGTCGCGTCCAGCGGCCCGTGCGCCGTGGGCGCGGCCCAGCCCTCGTCGGCAGGGGCGGAGGACTCGGTGGCGGGAGGCGCGGGGGGCGGCGTCGTCATGACGTCCAGGCTAGTGGAGCGGCCCGGCCCGACGACGGGCGGTCCCGCCGGGCGGACGCGTCGCGACCGCGTCAGGCGACCTTCGCGCGGACGGCCGCGCCGGCGTCGTGCACGGCGCTCGACGCGCTGCTCGCGGCGTGCTCGGCGGCCTCCCGCGCGGCCTTGGCGGCCCGGCGCGCGGACCCGGAGATCTCGTGGGCGGCGCCCTTGCCCCGTGCGGCGGCGCCCTTGACGCCCGCCGCGGCGGCCTCCTGCTTCGCCTGCCGCGCGAGCGCGAGGTCGTGGCGCGCGCGCTCGAGGCGCCACTGCACGCCCGGACGACCCTCGTAGTCGGCGCCGGCGATGAGCGCCGCGCCGATCGCGCCGACGTTCGCCACGAACTTCCGCGTCCGCTCGGTGCGCGCCGCACCGCCCGAGGTGAACGGCTGGTTGACGACCGCGACGGGCACGGTGAGGGCGGCGAGGGTGAGTGCGGCGGTGCGCGGCGCCTTGCCCACCGCGAGGAACAGCCCCGCGAGGGCCGTGGCGGCGCCGTGCGCGCGGACGAGCGTCGCGACCTGCTTCTCGCTGAGCGGCGCCTCGATGCCGGCGCTCTTCTCGACGAGCTCGACGCCCGAGCGCGCGGCTCGCACGTGCTCGGCGGGCCTGAGCGCGGCCTGGAGCCCGTCGTAGACGAACCACGAGGCCAGCATGGGCCTCGCGACGTGGCGCAGCAGCATCGGTTCTCTCCTCATCGCAGGCGGTCCTCCGGCGGCCCGTGGGGGCGCCTCCGGTCGGTCCCAGCCTGCCGCGCCCGCCGGGACGGCGCCACCCGCGGGCCGCCCGGGGGTGCGCATCCGGGTCCGCGGGCCGGGAATGCGCGCGCGGCTGGAGCGGTTGCACCACTCGTGACCGTCCTGCTCGACTCCTCCGCACCCGCCGCACGGGCCGTGCCGTCGACCCCGCGGGCGTCCCTCGGGGACGCCGGGTTCGCCGCCGCGTGGTCGGCGCCGGGCCGCACGGACGACATGGCCGTGCTCACGCCAGCGAACACCCAGACGAACGGGGGACTAGGCTCGTTGTTGATGACAGAGCGAATCTCCGGCAGCGACGTCTCCGGCAGCCCTGCGACGACGTCGGGAACGACGCCCGTCGAGGGCACGGACGTGCCCGTCGACGCGACGGACACCGAGGACACCAACCGCGCGCCGCAGGCCGAGAGCGACGCCGCGCGCGCCGCGCGGTTCGAGCAGGACGCCCTGCAGTACCTCGACCAGCTGTACTCGGCGGCGCTGCGGATGACGCGCAACCCGTCGGACGCCGAGGACCTGGTGCAGGAGACGTTCGCGAAGGCGTTCGCGGCGTTCCACCAGTACCGCCCGGGCACGAACCTCAAGGCGTGGCTGTACCGGATCCTCACGAACACGTTCATCAACACGTACCGCAAGAAGCAGCGCGAGCCGCAGCAGGCGCAGACGGACGACGTCGAGGACTGGCAGATCGCGCGCGCCGCGTCGCACACGTCGCAGGGCCTGCGCTCCGCCGAGGCGGAGGCGCTCGACCGCCTGCCGGACTCGGACGTGAAGCGCGCCCTGCAGGAGCTGCCCGAGGACCGACGCATGGTCGTGTACTACGCGGACGTCGAGGGCTTCCCCTACAAGGAGATCGCGGAGATCATGGGGACACCGATCGGCACGGTCATGTCCCGCCTGCACCGAGGCAGGCGTCAGCTGCGCGAGCTGTTGGCCGACTACGCCGCGAGGCGAGGACTGGTGGGGGCCAAGGGCCCCGGAGGTGAGTCGTGAGCACGTCAGAGAGCAGGATGGCCGCACGGGGCCAGGCGGAGGAGCCGGTGACGCCGATCCCGCACTCCACCGCGGGCGAGTCGGAGTGCGAGCACGCCCTCACGCACCTGTACGAGTACCTCGACTCCGAGATGACGCCGGACGACGAGCTGCGCATGCGCGCGCACGTCGCGCACTGCTCGCCGTGCCTGGCCGAGCTGAGCATCGAGGAGCTCGTCAAGCAGCTCGTGCGCCGCTCGTGCCACGAGAAGGCGCCGGCCGGTCTGCGCGAGCGCATCCACACGCAGCTCACGGTCATGGTCTCGACGACGACGATCGTCGAGACGCGCTGACCGCGGGCCCGCTCGACGGGCCCGCTCAACGCCGGAGGGGCCCCTCCCGCCAAGGGCGGGCCGCGCCCGGGCCGGAAACCCCCCGGGGGGGGGGCGGCAGCGCCGAGGGGGGGCGAGAGCGGGTTTGGGCGGAGGG